>CAZILR010000761.1:0-3218 GCA_964539995.1 uncultured Planctomyces sp. | reverse complement strand
GCTGAAATTCTTCGAGCAGAAGATTCGGCCGGTGCTTGTGCAGCACTGCTACAGTTGCCACTCGGTGCAGGCACGCGACGCGAAGAAGTTGCAAGGCGGACTGTACCTCGACTCGGCCGAGGGTGTGCTGGCCGGTGGTGAGAGCGGGGTGGCAATCGTGAAAGGTAAGTCGGCCGAGAGTCTGCTCATCAAGGCACTCAAGCATGATGGCGTCCAGATGCCGCCCAGCGGAAAGCTCTCCGCCGAGATCGTGGCGGATTTTTCGAGGTGGATCGACTTGGGTGCTCCCGATCCAAGGAAGGGTGACTCGCCGGTCAAGCCGAAGCGGGAGATCAATCTTGAGGAGGGCCGGAAGTGGTGGTCGTTTCAACCGCTCAAGTCCGTCGAACCGCCAGCGATTGCTGACGGTACCGCTGCGGTGACGTTGATCGACCGCTTCGTTGTCGCGGCACAGCAGAGTCACGGTCTGAAACCCAACGGGCCGACGACGAAGGAAAAACTGATTCGCCGAGCGTACTTTGATCTCATTGGCCTGCCGCCAACACCGGAACAGATCGCGGCTTTCGTCAGCGATGCGTCTCAGCAGGCGTTCGAGAAGGTCGTCGATGGACTGCTCAGCAGTCAGCACTACGGCGAGAAATGGGCGCGGCACTGGCTCGACGCAGCTCGCTTCGCGGAGAGCGGCGGGTATGAGTTCGATGGATTTCGGCCGGGCGCGTTTCACTATCGCGATTGGGTGATCCGCTCATTGAACAATGACATGCCCTACGACCAGTTCGTGCGCCTGCAACTGGCCGGGGACGTGTTGCAGCCCGATGACATTCAAGGCGCGGCGGCGAGCGGGTTTCTCGTTGCCGGGCCGTATCCGGGACAGATCACGGCAAAGACCGTTGAGCGCATCCGCTATGACCAACTCGACGACATGCTGATGACGATCGGCGGCTCGATGTTAGGTCTGACGCTCGGTTGCGCTCGTTGTCACGAGCACAAGTACGACCCGATCCCGCATCAGGACTACTACGCGCTGGCCGCGTCATTCGCGAAGTCCTCCCACGGTTCGCGGACGCTCGATCTCGACCCAGCCGCGACGCAGCAAGCGGTCGAGAAGCATCAAGCCGATCACGAGCCGCTCGTTGCCGCGCTCCGCACGTTCGCCGCGAACGAACTGCCGAAACGTTTTGAAACTTGGCGTGCCACCGAATTGGCGAAGCAGCCGGACGCGTCGCGCTGGCAGGTGCTCGAACCAGTGTCGCTCGAAGCCGAACGCTCTTGGTTGAAGGAACTGCCGGGAGGAATCGTTGCACACGACGGGCTGTTGAACCCCGGACTCAAGATTCGTCAGCGCGGTCAGCGACGATCGGTCGGCAACGAAGAGCAGTACCGCATCTCGTTGCAAACACACCAAAAGAACGTCACGTCGCTGCGATTCGATGTTTTCGCGGATAAGTCGCTGCCGCAGCGCGGGCCGGGCTTGAATGGCGACGGCAGTTTTCAACTCGTCGAATTGAAAGTCACCGCGCGGCCGCTCGACCCGATGGCGAAGGATGCGCCGCTGGAATTGAAACTCAAGCCGGTCTTCGCGGCCTTTGAGGACAAGGACCAGCCGCTGAGTAACGCTCTGGACGGCAAGCCGGCCACCGCGTGGGTCGTGCGTGAGACCGCGAAGAAGGACAACGCCGCCGTCTTCGAGTTGGAAACGCCGCTGGCGGGATTCGCGAGCGGCACGGAACTCGTTTTCGACCTGAAGTTCCGAGACCTGGGCATCGGCCGTCTGCGATTCGCGCTGAGCACCGAACCGAATCCGGCAACCTGGGCCGGAGATTTTTTGCCGCAGCATCTCGGCGAGGTCCGCGCGATCCTCGCAGCCAACGGAAACAAATTGCCGGATGCTCTGCGTGAGCCGATGACCCGCTGGTTCGCTCCGTTCGATGCCGAGACCGCTAAGGTCTTCCACACGGTACGCGATCATGCCGCAGCTTCACCGCGACCGAATTTATCCGAGGTCTACACGACCGTTGCCGGTGGGCAGGATGTCTTTTTCTTGCGGCGCGGCGAAGTCGATAACAAGCAAGGCAAGTCGGAGCCGGGCTTCATGCAGGTCTTGTGGCGGAGCGATGCGCCCGCAGCACCGGCCAAGACTGAGCCACTGACCGACCCGCGTGTCGCGTTGGGTGATTGGATGACGAACACCGAGCGAGGTGCCGGGCCGCTTCTGGCTCGCGTGATCGTCAATCGGCTCTGGCAGCATCACTTCGGCGAGGGAATCGTCGGCACTCCGAACGACTTCGGCGTGCAAGGAGACAAGCCGACGCATCCGGAGTTGCTGGAATGGCTCGCGAGCGAACTCGTTCGCGGCGGTTGGAAGCTCAAGCCGTTGCACAAGCAGATCATGCTCAGTGCGGCGTACCAACAATCGCACGAGGTCAACGCTGAAAACGTGAAGCTCGATCCGGCGAACCGCTACCTCTGGCACTTCCAGCCGAGGCGATTGGACGCGGAGCTGATTCGCGATTCGCTGCTGGCGATAGGAGGCAATCTCGATGCGACGATGTTCGGGCCGAGCATTCTCGACAACACGCCGCGACGTAGCGTCTATCTGCGAGTCAAACGAAGCGAACTCATCCCGCTGATGACGATGTTCGATGCGCCGGAGCCGACGCAAAGCATCGGCGAGCGCATCAGCACGACAGTGCCGACTCAGGCGCTGGCGATGATGAACTCGCCGTTTGTGCGGCAGCAGGCGGAGAAACTGGCGGCGCGCATTCGACCCTCGAAGGACTCACCACTCAGTGCGGCGGTGGACCGTGCCTACCAGATGGCTTTCTCGCGACTGCCAACCGATCTGGAACGCAGCCGGATGCTGGCCTTCGTCGAAGAACAGCGTGCTGCGATGGGAGGCGATGTGGTCGTGGCGACCGACAAAGCGTTGATCGAGTTCTGCCATGTGCTGCTGTGCCTCAACGAGTTTGTTTACATTGATTGAAAGTGGCCGTCACCGCTCCGCGTGACGAGCCTTTTGAGTTTGACTCCCAATTGTTTTGAAGCGTTCGTTGCCTGTTGCCGGCACGGCTCGTCACGCGGAGCGGTGACGGCTACGTTGAAACCGCCGAGGAGTTCTCATGTTCAACTTCCACTCACCGTCTGATCTGCAATTGCCGGCCCGGCGTCGCTTTCTTCAGGAGGCTGGTCTCGGCTTCGGCTCGCTCGAGCTGGCCAGT
>CAZILR010000760.1:0-3224 GCA_964539995.1 uncultured Planctomyces sp. | reverse complement strand
GCGGCAGAAGGAACTCGCTCGCGAATTGGAGTGGGTTCGCATGTCGCCGAAGGCTCAAGCGACGAAGAACAAGGCACGCTTGCAGCGCTACGAAGAGCTGCGAGCACAGCAGTACAACGGTGCCGACGACACGGCTCAGTTTCAGATTCCGTCCGGCAAGCAGCTTGGCGATTTGGTCATCCGCGCGGAGAAGCTGACCAAGAGCTTCGGTGATCGGCTGCTGTTCGAGAACATGGAATTCAACCTCCCGCGCGGCGGCATCGTCGGCGTGATTGGGCCGAACGGAGCCGGCAAGACGACGCTCTTCAAGATGATCATGGGGATCGAGAAGCCGGACAGCGGCGAGTTGCGGATCGGCAATGCGGTGGAGCTGGCGTACGTCGATCAGTCACGCGACTCGCTGGATGGCGACAAAACGGTCTACGAAGAGATCAGCGGTGGAGCCGACATTCTCGAGGTCGGAGGCATGAAGATTCACGCTCGCAGCTACTGTGGCCGGTTCAACTTCAAAGGCCCGGATCAGCAGAAGATGGTCAAGCAGCTCTCTGGCGGCGAACGAAACCGAGTGCATCTTGCGAAGCTGTTGCGGCGCGGCGGCAACGTGATCCTGCTGGACGAACCGACCAACGATCTCGACGTCGAGACACTGCGAGCCTTGGAAGAAGGGCTCTCGAACTTCGGCGGCTGCGCGATTGTGACCAGCCACGATCGCTGGTTCCTCGATCGCATCGCGACTCACATCCTCGCCTTCGAGGGTGACAGCCAGGCGTACTGGTTCGAGGGGAACTACAAAATGTACGAGGTTCAGAAGCGTGAGAGACTCGGAGCCGACGCGGATCAGCCACATCGCATCAAGTACCGACCGCTGGCGAGATAGCCGCTCGACGAAAGGAATCGTTACGCGGCTCGCGACAACTGTTGTTGCTGCGGTACTCGCTGAGGCAGAAAGATGTAATTGAAGAACTTGGCGCGTCGAGGCAGCTTCGGCCGCAGTTCGAGCAGACGACTCATCGGAGTCAGCTTGCCGTCAAACAGGAAAAAGCCGTCGTAGCCGAGTCCTTCCAAGAAGCTCACCAACTCACCGTCGTCGATCAACGTGTCATACGCCTCGAACAACAATTCCGGGCGGTCTTCTCGCAGGACGCGTTCGCCACCGCGGAAGACTTCTAGTTCATGTGCTTGGACGTCGCACTTAATGAACCGGATCGGACGCAGTTCGCTGTTGGCGAAATAATCGTCCAAGGTCGTCAACGTCACCGGCACGATGTCGGTCCCTTCGGTGGCTGCGATGTGCAAACTGGCGGCTCCCCAATGATTTCGAGGGCGGACGAGTTGTGTCTGTTCAGGATGCGACGACAACCCAGCCGGCACGATCGTCAGACGCTTCAGGCCGAAGGTGGCTCGCAGGTCTTGCAGGTAGGTTGTCAGTTCCGGTTGTGGCTCAAACGCGACGACGTTGCCCTGTTGGCCGACGGCCTTGTGCATCCAGTACGAATACGAACCGCGGTTCGCTCCGGCATCGACGACCGTGCCCCCTTTCAAATCTCGGCTGAGTAGATATTTCAACTCATCACGCTCGGTGCGCAGGCGGTATCTCCAGAAGCGATGCAGAGCGTGCAGACGGTCGAAGAGCCGCATGAGAATTCCTTTTTGCGAGCGGCGGAAAATGAACGAACGGCGCGAACGTGGATGTAGTGGATTTTCGTGAATTCGAGCAATCGCAGTTTTCGAGCGACTCTGAGAAATCCACAACGCTGTTTCGTGTGGTCGCTCACGGCCGTCGCTACTGGACGGCAACCGAGTCAAAATGTGCGACCGGCGTTCGCGCACTGCTGCTGCTGCTGCTGCTTGATGACGCCACAATAACGTGCGGAACACGCACGGATTTCGCTCGGCGGCGGCGGTCCAGCAGTGTGAGGATCGCAGGCAGCGGCACCAGCGCGATGAAGACGCTGCTCGCCACGCCAAGCGTGACCACTAGACCAAACGTGTACAGCCCGCGATGAGCCGCCAGTAACATGCTGCCGAAGCCGACCATCGTCGTCGTTGAGGTCAGTACGAGCGAGTTGATGATGCTCGGCGAGATGCGATAGCTGCGTTTGGTCTGCAAACGAAAGTCGTGAACCATGTGGACACCGCCGTCCATGCCGAGTCCCAGCAACAGCGGCAAGACGATCAAGTTCGCCGGATTGAGATCAACGTGCATCAACCGCATCAAGCCGAACATGATTGCCGCTCCACCCAACGACGGCAGCAAGGCCAGCAGGCTGTGCCCCACCGTCTCCGAGTCGATCATCCAGGTAATCGTCACGGTCATCGCGAGGTACAAGACGCCGAGCAGTGTCCAACTCACATCCATTTGCAGCCCACGGGCGATGCCCCACAGGACGCCGATCACAATCGCCGGCGGAATGAGCACTCGCACCGCTTGTTCGCGGCCCAGCAGGTCGATGATCAGCGTGATCCAGATCGCCACCAGAGCATACGACGCGGCGTCTTCGTAACTCTGACGGATTTGACCAGACGCCTCAAAGTTTTGCAGCGGAGTTCCCGTGACGTTCGGGTCCACGGAGCGAACGTCCTCGACGAACTCTTGCAGCGGTTCGATGTCCCAGACTTGGCTCTTGGGATAAATCTGCAACTGCCACACACCAGCGGGGCTGACGAATCGGGAAACCAATTCCTTGGGGAAATCATCAAGCGTGATCGGCTTATGATTCGAGGCGTCCGCCATCGCCTGCAACTGAGCGTGTAGGGCGAAGTTCATGCGTGCCTGAAACTCGTTCAGGAATTTCATCTGGTGTTCGATGGGAAGTCCTTCAAAGCGGTCCAGAAACTCGTCGAGCGCGGCGGCGGCTTGCTTGGCCCAGGGTTCTTCATTGCGAGAAAGGCTTTGAAAGAGCCGCTCGATCAATTGTCCCAGGGCTTCCGGATTGACGACTCGCGGTTCGTATTTCGCCGGGGCCAACCGAGCGACTTCCGAATGAACCGCTTGGATGAGCAGGCTCGTCTCCTGCGGCGGAGTCGCCGGCAAGCGCGAGGCCAGCTCTTCCACCTTGCGCACCGACGGCAGCTCTTCAAACTGCCGCTTCAACTCACGAGCACGTTCCGGCGAATCGGCGAGTGACACGGCGTACAACAGCGAGTTCTTCGACTCGCGAAAAATGCGGTCCTGCCAATCGACCGAATCGACCCCCTTGGCTTGCAGGTTCAGCAGGTTGTAG
>CAZILR010000759.1:0-3226 GCA_964539995.1 uncultured Planctomyces sp. | reverse complement strand
TTTTGTCACCCGGCAATTCGACGGGAATTGTTAGAAGCCCTCTGGTGATGAGGCCCGCGTCAAATATCGTGACCGTTCACCAATCGGTGATTTTCTCCACTCTCAAATCTGAGTTCGATTTCGAATCTGTTTTTCGGGGGCCAGAAACATGAAGGGCAAAGGGGCGGAAGTTCACGCGTGGTCGGTCAGCTTCCTGGCGGGGTCAGACAGCCCCAGCCATTCGACTCGCAAGGAGTGTGTCTTTTTGACCGACGGAGTCGATCTGGGGCAGCTCCAAAATGAAGTCGAGATGCGCTACAGCGTCGGCGGCCGAAACGTGGACATTCTGGAGATCAAGGCGCTGGGGCCGATCGGGAACTGCAAGACCTAGCGAAGAAAGTCCGCACGACCGAAGCGGATGAATGGAAATTGATCGTTGGTTATTGGTCGTTGATCATTGGTTATTCACGGACCCAAATAACCAATAGCCAACGACCAATCACCAATTCTGCCTTCCTCGCTCATTTGCCACCCGCCATCCGACCCTCTACCTTCCCGCCGCTGTCTGCGATCACGTCCTCCCAACTCCGGGACCTCCGATGATCCTCTCCGGCAATGAGATCAAAGCCCAGCTCGGCAAGAGCATCGTCATTGAGCCGTTCAACGAAACGCAGCTCAACGCGAACAGCTACAACCTGCGCCTGCACAACGAGCTGTTGGTCTACGAAGAGATCGTGCTGGACATGCGGCGGCCGAATCGCTTCCGCCGCTACACGATTCCGGAGGACGGTTTCGTCCTGAATCCGAATCAGCTTTATCTTGCCCGCACGATGGAGCGAACCGAGACGCACAACCTTGTGCCGATGCTGGAGGGTCGCTCGTCGGTTGGCCGCCTGGGACTGTTCGTGCATGTGACGGCCGGGTTCGGTGACGTCGGCTTCTGCGGATTTTGGACGTTGGAGATGTACGCGATCCAGCCCGTGCGGATTTATCCGGGCGTGCCGATCTGCCAAATCTTCTACCACCAGATTCAGGGCGACATCACCGAGTACCACAGCGACAAATATCAAAACAACCACGACATCCAGCCCAGCATGTTGTTCAAAGAATGGCAGGCCCAGAAAGACCCGCAACTGCGACTGGCCTTCGGCGGCGAGCAACGGGCTGAAGTGTGAAGCACTGAGCATGGCGGCTCGTTCTGGAATCCTTGTTCGGAAATCGGAGTGGCTGGATGAAGTCAGCGGGGACGACTCACAAAGCATGGCGGCTGGAACAGGTCGTCGCGGGCGGGCAAACGGGAGTCGATCGCGCGGCGTTGGATGTGGCTTTGGAGTTGGGCATCCCGTGCGGTGGTTGGTGTCCGAAAGGACGTCGTGCTGAAGACGGTTCGATTCCAGAATCGTATCCGTTGAAAGAATCTCCCACGGCCAACTACGCCGAGCGGACGGCGCTCAACGTCAAAGACTCCGAGGGAACGCTGATTCTTGCGAGAGGATCGTTGCGTGGCGGGACCGCGTTGACCAAGACATTTGCCGAGCGTTATCGCCGACCATGCTTGGTGGTCGATTTGCGTGGCGCGACGCCGAAACAGGTCCACGATTGGCTCGAGGCGAACTCGATCCGAGTGCTCAACGTGGCTGGACCACGAGAAAGTTCGCAGCCGGGAATCACTCGGCAGGCAGCGGCGTTCTTGCGGACGTTGTTCTGCCAAACTAACCCGAAGCGTCAGCGAGGGCGAACGGTTCAAGACGCTCACAACTCTGAGTCCACTGGAGCGATCGCCCTCGCTGGCGCTTCGGGTTAGTTCGAATCGACGAACCTCTCAACCGGATGCGCCGAGGAACGGCAGTTCGCGTTCGGCGGCTAGCTTGGCGACAGCGAAGGCGCACGCCGCGTCGGAGACTCGCGGGCCGAACAATTCTGGCAGCGCGGTGATCGCCGCATTTTTCAATCGCGGTGTGTTGGTCGCGACACGCCGAGCCAAGAACGATCCACTGCCAGAAATCAGGACGTTGTCGCAAGGTCCTGGCATTCGTGACGCGACTCGTTCGGCGGCTTCGCACAACCGCTGAAGTTGCGTCGCGGCGATGTGCTCGGCGATGCGGCGTGTGTCTTCGGTCGTGATTTCAGTGGTGTCACCGCCAATGGAACGCGCGATGCGGTCGTGAGCCGCCGCCAACGTCGCGGGTCGGCCGTTGGCGGTCAGGCAGTCGGCGGTGTTTTCAGGGATGTCCCCCAACGTGAGGTAGACGTCAAAGATCGTCGCGAACAATTCGGCGGCGACCGCACAATCGGTTCCAGCCAGCGGAACACAGTTCGTCAGCGCGCACAGCGGAGTACGGCGCACTCCGCAGTAAACCAATTCTCCCGATTGCAGACGTTCGATGTCCGTGCGGCCAGTTGGCAGAGGCAGTCCATCGACCAGCGGAATCAGATCGGTCGTCGTCGAACCAATGTCGATGAGCAGCGCCGAACCACGCGGAACCAAGCGGCCCACGAATGTCGCTTGCGCGTGCCAGTTCGCCGCCGCAGTAAGTCTTGGTTCGTCACGCGCTTCTTGTGTTGAGGCAAACTCGCCCGATGTTTGCCAGACACAAATGGGGCGTTTGCCGGCGACAACTTCGACGGTTCGCAGCACTCGGTCGATTCCGTCCGACTTGGTGGCGAAGCAGTCAGCCAGCTCCGCGGTCATCGTCACCGCAAGCAATTCGGCGGCCGAAAACCGATCCATGATCGGGACGAGCACGTCGATCAAGCGATCCGGCGAACGCCAGATTTCCAACGGGATCGACAACGCCGCGGCGGTCTCGGTCGCCGCTTTGATATTTGCTCCACCGATGTCGAGGCCAAGCACGCGCATGTTGATGACTGTCGGTTGTGAGTGCCGCGTCGAAAGTGGAAACTGCCGCCAATTGTGGGATAAAGAATAGTCGTGCCGAGGTGATTCGAGAATGCACTGCGGCGCGTGATCTGATTCAGAAAGCGAGTGAGGCGATGTCCGATTGGCAGAAGTTGATTGCGGCATCCGACGTGCCGCTGGGCAGCGGGAAAGAATTCGCCGTGAATGGCCGAATCGTTGCGCTGTTCAACGTCGATGGACAATTCCAAGCCATCGACGGAATTTGTGCTCATCAAGGTGGGCCGCTGGCCAAGGGACAGCTTATTGATGGCGTCGTGACTTGTCCGTGGCACGGTTGGCAGTTTCAAGTTGCCAACGGTCAGCACTGTCTGAATCCGCGCATCTGCA
>CAZILR010000758.1:0-3233 GCA_964539995.1 uncultured Planctomyces sp. | reverse complement strand
TCCGGTTCCGTCTCGCGAGATCATGTCCATCGCCAATCGCAGTTGATCGCCGCAGTCACAACGCAGGCTGTCGAGCACATCGCCCGTGAAACAACTGGAGTGCATCCGCACGAGCGGTGCCTTGACGGACTTCAAGTCTCCCCACACCAGAGCCAGCGGGGCTTGATCTTCGTGCTCGACCTTGTAGGCGATGACGTTGACCTGGCCGTATTCGCGGAGCGGCATCGAGACTTCCACTTCGCGTGTGACGAGGCGTTCGCGCAGACGGCGATGACGAATCAGGTCTTCGATCGTGATGACCGGAATGTTGTGCTGGACTGCGATCTCGTCCAATTCAGCGCGGTCGGCCATGCCGGCGTGTTTTTGGCTGAGAATTTCGATCAGCACGCCGACAGGTTTGAGTCCCGCGATGCGCAGCAGATCGACGGTGGCCTCGGTGTGTCCGGCTCGGCGAAGCACGCCTCCTTCTTTGGCGAGCAACGGATTGAGATGACCCGGCCGCACGAAATCGTTGGAAGCGGAGCTTGGATCGGCGAGCGCTTGCAAAGTTTTGCAGCGGGCCTCCGCGCTGACCCCCGTGCCGGCGTCGCGATGATCGACCGGCGTCAAGAACGGCGTGTGGTTCGGCGAGGAATTCGATTCGGCCGCGACCAGCGGCGACAATCGCAAGCGATCCGCCACATCGCGTGTCAACGGAGCACACATCACGCCGCGGCCGCGCGTCAGCATGAAGTCCACTTGCTCGGCGGTGATCGTCTCCGCCGCGCCGACGAAATCTCCTTCGTTCTCGCGATCCGAAGCATCGACCACAATCACTAGCTTGCCGGCTCGCAGAGCGGCCAGCGCGTCATCAATCGAATGGAACCGTGTTGTGGTCATTGTTTTTTTGAGTCAGCACCGCTGGACGTTGCTCCTCACCCATCGTGAAGGGAGCTATTCGCTGGTCATGGATTGCAAGAACTCGACCATTGCCGCGTCGGTTTCCTCCTGCGGAATCTCTTCGATCTGCTCGAACGTGCTCGCGGACGAAACCCAGTCGAGGAAGCTGGGACGCACTTCGACGTTCGCCCACGCATTGATCTCTTCATCGACGTCAGGCACATCGCAGAACGGCTCAAGAGCCGCCGCCACGAGCGACGCATCCACAGGACGATCGGCAGGCTTCTTCGCCAGCATCTTCGCCACAAGTTCAACGACTTCGCCGGGCAATGACGAATTGAAATCGCGAACGGACGGTGCCGGGTCGCGAGCGTGACGAATCATTTTCCGCAAAGGATTTTTGTCTTCGAAGACGACTCGGCCCGTCAAACAGTGAAACGCGACACAGCCCAGCGAGTAGATGTCGCTGCGAACGTCGAAGAGTTCCTGATCGTCCCCTTGTTCGGGTGAGACGTAGTCGAAGTTCCAACGCAAATCATCGGCCTGATCGGTCGCGACGGAATCCGCGTCGTCGAGGAAGTCAAGCGAATCGTGAGCGGCCCCGAACTCCATGATTTTGAGCTGCCGAGCGGGAGTCAGCCACAAGTTGGCGGGCTGGACGTCTCGCAGAACGACCCCCAAGCCGTGCAGGTAAGACATCCCCAACGCGGCCTCTCGGATCAGACGACACGCTTCGCCCAATGGCAACGAAGGAGTCGCGGTTGAAGATTCTCGTTTCAATCGGATCGCCAACGTCTCGCCTCGCAAATCTTCGATGGCGGAATAGACCGCTTCGCCCGCTCGACCGACCTGGAAAGTGCGAACCACATTCGGATGATCGGCCTGGACTGCGATGCGAAGCTCGCGAGTCAATCGCGCGGCTTGGTCGCGGTCGCTGCACACGTCAAACGGGAAGACCTTCAGAGCGACCGCCTGATCGAATTCTGGATGTCTCGCGCGGAAGACGATCCCCAATCGACCCGCAGTCACGCGATCGAAGACCTCGTACGGTCCCAACCGATAGGGGCCAGGAACTCCGGCCAGCAAGCCGCTCGCCTGGAATTCGGTCAACAATTGCTGCTTAACCAATAGCCGGATTAACCCGTCACCGTCGCTCAACGAATGGCTGGTGGCCAACCAATCCGACAGAGCCGCTTCAAATGCTCCGACTGGTATTAACTGACCATCGATGACGTTTTGACGAACCAGATCGCAGTGCATCCGCAAACCTTTACGACAGTTTGAGACGAAATCCTCTTCCGACGAGGGCGATACTGTATCGGCACGCAACGCTGCGGCGGAAGCGCTCGCTTAGCCAGCGGTGAGATGTTTCACCGCAACGCCATCGGCATGCGCGTCCGGACTGAGGAGTCGAGTGGCATCTCGCGCTCTTGCTCCCCTGCCGATGGCGTTGGGTTAAACCGAGCGAGGAATCACAATCTGGACGGCACGCGAGCACAAAACCAATCCAACCGGACGCCAGAACGCCGATTGACAACCAAGTGGACGTTGATATGTTGTGCCCACTGTTTCCAAAGCCTAAGCTCCCCCCAACTTGAATCTCCTGCCAAACTTCGCCCCACCTGCCTCTGACATTCCGACTCACCCGCTGTTGACGATCCACAGTGACGCCACAGCATGACTCCAACTGACAACCGCTTCGTGGCCGGGTTGATCCTCGGTTCGAGGCCTTGAATGATTGTTTCGGTCTCACGCGGGATGACCTCCCGATGCCACTCCGTCATGAAGAGGAGCAGTCCATGAGGATGACGAACCGTTTGCTGTTTTCCGTGACCGTCGCGAGCGCTTTCGCGACCTTCAACTCCGCGTTTGCGGAACCAGCCAAGCCCAAGGGATTGGGTGACCCCGGCCAACTCTCCGCCCTCAAGATTGAGCCGACCGTTGAGGGCAAGCCCATCGTGCTGCGAAGCCGAGACGCTCGCCAGCAGGTCTATGTCACCGGCAGCTATTCCAGCGGCCAGCTTCGAGACCACACTCGCAAGGTGCAATACACCGCCGAACCAGCAGGCATCGTCAACGTGGATGCCACCGGACTGGTCACGCCGATCAAAGACGGCGATGCCACGCTCAAAGTCACCGGCAACGGATTGAATGTCTCAACTCCCGTTCACGTCGAGGGTGTCGAGAACCAAATCCCGATCAACTTCAAAAACCAAATCGTCCCGATCTTCACGAAGCTCGGCTGCAACAGCGGCGGCTGCCACGGCAAGGCCGAGGGCCAGACCGGCTTCAGCCTGTCGCTGCTCGGCTACGAGCCCGAGGACGACCACGAGGCGATCGCCCGCGAGGGCCGC
>CAZILR010000757.1:0-3235 GCA_964539995.1 uncultured Planctomyces sp. | reverse complement strand
GTCGTTGACCAGGGCCGCGGGCCCCGCCGCCCGGTTGATCGCCGCCTTCAGGCGGGAGGGCGGCCATCCTACCGACCACTCTCCGCGATTTTCACATACACGGCTCGCGCGGCTTCGAGTTGATCTTGAACGTGCTTTCGCAGTTCATCGTTCGGGATTCGATCGCGTAGCCGCAATGCGAGAGACAGCCGGTCGATCCACTTCAAGAAGATTTCGGCATCCGCGCGAGCACCTGCCGGACTGCTTGCAACTTGCACATAGATCGGACTGGTGTGAGCGTCCAGCGAGCCGACCGGATGATCGAGATGCCCCGGCCCTGACGCTCGCAATGCCAGCCAGCCACTTCGATCGAGTTTGATCGACTGCTGCAGAGCTGCGGTTTGATTTTTATTTTCGAGCGGCAGCGTTGCGACGACTTCTCCGTTGTAGAGAACATCGACCTTCGACATCGGAAAGTGGGATCGTGCCATCGCTGTAAACGTCAGCTCGCGCGGCGTGTCCAGCTTGATCGTGTCGCCGAGTTGATGCGGGCCGACGGAGAATTCCAGCATCGGACCATTCGTGACGAACGAGCGGCCGGCTCGCAGGCCGTCGATCCATTTGTCGTACGTCAGCGATCCATCGAGCTTCACATAGACGCGGTCGCCACCCGGCAGACGGCTCGTCACGCGATTCAAAAAAACGTCCGTTCCCGCCGAGGCCGACAGTCGGAACCCGCAGTTCAGCAGTCGATGCCACAACACAATCGTGCCGGCATACGACGCATTCAGGTCGAGCGTGTCGATCTTGCCCAACGCGACATCAACGGGAATCCCCTTGCCCGTGTACGGATTCTGATACGGGTCATCCGGGTTCTGCGCGACGTGCGTGTAATTGACCAGCCCGTCTTGCCAGTGCGTGCGGTCGGCGATGTCGCTGTTGGTCGGGATGTCCCACGGGTTCGTCGTCTCCTTGAAGCCGGTCATGATCGGTTCGACGAGTTGTTTCAAATTCACCAGCGTCATGTGTCCCCAGATCGTGCTGCGGAACTCTTGGTTCCAGTAGATCAGCGTTTCGTCGGTCGAGACCGGATCGAGCCGTCCGCGGAAGTGTTCGCGATCGAAGATACCGTCGGTGTCCGAGTTCGCTACGACGAAGTTGCACACTCGCAGGTTCTCGCCCGCGCACTGAGCCAGCATCGTGGCCGGCGAGTTGTACCACTGCCCGTAGCCGTAGTTCGCGTGGATGTGATTCTCGCCGGAGTACCACCCGCGCGACGCGGGATCGGCCCAGCGATCCAACTCCAGAGACAAGTCGGTCACTCCGTTGGCCGCGACCTCGAACTCGCGCGTCAACGGCCGAAATTCCAAGCCGTGAAACGCGCGGACTTTGTACTTGCCAGCGGGCAAGGTCCACTCGGCCGAGTGCTCGCAATAAAAGTGGCCGACATCGTTGAGTAGCCGATACAACGATCCCGGCGGCGCGTAAAGTTTTCCATCCGCCTGCACGACCGATAACCGCGCCGTCGCTGGCTGGCCGCGATCCGTCAACTGAATCTTGACTCGCCCAGTCGGTCGTCCGAATTCGAGGCGATCGATGCGAACCGTGTGATCGCTGCCATCGGTCAAATCGCGAGTGACCAGCGACGTCGGGCCGCGTTGATTATCACTGAAAACCAGCCAGCGACCGTCGCGCGAGACCGACGGCCGTTCTTCGTCCGCTTGTCCGAACGTCAGCTTCCGCATCCGTGTGAGCGGCTCAGAGTTCGGCACGAACCAGAGGTCGTTGTGAGCCTGTCCGCCGCCAAGCTCGCTGACGACGAATAGTCCCGCTCCGTCCGCAGCCCAGCACAGATCGTGAACTCGTGACGAGAAGCGGAATAATTTCTCCGGCTCACCGCCGCTGGTCGGCACTCGCCACACGTCCGCGCTGATGCCGTCGTTGCCGGTCTGCTGGCCAGGTTGGTCTAACGTCGTCGTGAACGCGAGCCACTGTCCATCAGCCGAAGCGGCGAATCGCCCCCAGTTCGACGACTGTGCCAACGACTTCGTCTCGCCGGTCATCAGATTCACCCAACCGTATCCCAGCGACTGCCCATCCACTTTCAAGACGCCGAGGATTCGGTCGCCGTCGAGCCACTCCAGCTTTTGATACAGCACCGTACCGAGCACTTCGACTCGTTTTTTCAACGGCACGTCCTGACCATCCCGCGTGATGATTCGCAGATCGCCATTGGCGAATCGCGGCGAATTCACGAACGCAATCCGCTTCCCATCGGGAGACCACGCCGGCTCGATGTCGTACCCAGCGCCGTTCGTCAACCTCGTCATCACGCCGCCAGCGCGAGGCAGAGTCCACAACGCTCCTTGATACGAGACCACGATCGTCTGCCCATCAGGCGAGACCCGCGGCTGCACTGCTCCGATTGCGGTCATCGCAGCCGCAGCGAAATCTCGAACGGGTTCAGGACGTTGGACCGCAGCCAGCAGTCCCACCAACATCACCATCGTGACAACAAACACGAGCAGACGTCGCATCTCGTTTTCCTCCCAGACGGGTGAGAGTTTCTGATGCCGAGTTTGCCGTCGGTGTCACGCGAAGAGAAGCGATAAACCTAATCACCTTGGCTAATCTGATCCGCGTCACGAGTAGAAACTAACATCTGTCGTTTGCGCCGACCTGCCAGCCAGACACAGATGAGGAACGGGAATACCAAAACCCCGATGGCTAATGCGATGTCGGCACAGAGATGCAAGAACTGCAATCCTGGCGGTGGAACGAAATCGGTCCAGCGATCTCCTTCCCACACAAAGAATCCAATCGGGAATGGCACCCCCGCCCAACGGTGACGAGGCGAAACGCGAACCTCCAGGAAGCCCAATTCCCAGCCAATGACACTTCCGAATCCCACGAGGCACAGGAATCCGATCCACCACCAGATTGATCGGCTCTGCTGCCACAACAACCGCGCGGTGTTTGCCACCATCCAGAAGCAAACGCCGATGACCGGTAATGCGAGCAGCACGCTCATCGTGATTAGTCACCGCTGATACGCAGGCAGGAAGTGCATGTAGACTTCGAGGATCAGCGAGGCCATGCCGGTCCAGTAGATGTTGTTGGGGCCGACGACGCCGGCGTTCTCGGCAGTGCCGCCGGGGACGTCCCAACTGCCCTCGGCGTTTTGTTTTTCGAGCAGCAAATCGCGGACGCGCGGGTGCCCCTCGTTCCAGTGCTTGCCGCCCGCCTGATAGTTCGC
>CAZILR010000756.1:0-3240 GCA_964539995.1 uncultured Planctomyces sp. | reverse complement strand
CTGGACCGCACCGCGCGGGCTGAGTCAGGCTCACTTCGTCCGGCTGCATGATGACGGCGATCTGGCACTGCTGGCGAAGCAGATGGAAGAGTTGGCGTCGCAGCCACGCTGGCTCCAGGCATCTCAGTTGTTTGATTCACTGACGCCCGAAGAGTTGCGAGCGTTGATGACGGAGATTCAGCGCATAGAGGTAGATGGCCGCCGCGAACTCTTCCGACAAGGAGATCAAGGCAACGCGCTGTTCATCGTGATTAGCGGTCGGCTGCAAGCGGTGATTGAGTTCCCTGATGGTTCCGAGAAAGTCGTCGCCGAGATGGGACCGGGGGACGTCATTGGCGAAATCTCGTTGATCTCCGGCGAACCGCGAACCGCCACGATCCGAGCGATTCGCGATTCCAGCTTGGCACGGCTGTCGAAAGAGTCGTTTGATCGGTTAGCTCAACTTAATTCTGCGTTCGTGTTCCGGCTGGCCCGCGTGCTGGCCGATCGGCTCGCGGGACGGCATCGCAAATCCGATTCGCGACGCTCGCTGAATTTCGCCGTCGTTCCGCTCTCGCCGGACTTTGAAACCTTGCGACTGGTACGCGCGTTGGGACGTGGCTTTGAATCGCTTGGTGCGACGACCTCGATCAGCGCCGTCGATGTTGAACGCCGCATCGGTCGCGGCGCGACGCTCATCGATAAGAGAGACCACGGCGATTCCGTCATTGTGGAATGGCTCAACCGACTGGAGTTGAGCCACGAGTACGTCCTCTACCAGTGTGATTCGGAAATGACTCCGTGGACGCGACGCTGTCTGCGGCAGGCCGACCGAATTCTGTTGGTCGCCTCGAGCGGCACGACTCCGAATTTGACGGCCATCGAACAGGCTCTATTCGATTCAGGCGCGAAGGGGAGTCAGGTTCCCAGTTACCTGTTGCTGGTCCACCCGGACGATGCGCGCGAGGGATCCGGAACCGAAAGCTGGTTGGCTCCGCGACGTCTCGATGGTCACTACCATGCGCGCCTTGGGCATCCGAAAGATATGGAGCGGACGGCTCGATTGTTGGCTCGCAAAGCGGTCGGGCTGGTTCTCGGCGGCGGTGGCAGTCGCGGGGTCGCGCATGTGGGCGTTGTTCGCGCGATGGCGGAGTTGGGCATTCCAATTGATGTTGTCAGTGGCACGAGCGCCGGCGGCGGAATCGCCGGGCTGGTCGCCTTGGGTGATGCCGCCGAAGTCATGGTCGATAAGTGTTGCGACATGCTCACGCAGGCGATGGGGCACATGTGGAGCTTGTGTCCGCCGCTGGTTTCGATGATGAGCGGCCGACATCCGAACCGGCTGTTATCTCCGTGGTTCGATAACTCGCGAATTGAAGATCAGTTCGTGCCTTGCTCGATCATGTCCGTCGATTTGATGACGGGCGAGCCGTGCATTCACCGCTCAGGCTCTCTGTGGAAAGCGTGCCGCGCGAGTTCATCGTTGCCGGCCGCGTGGCCTCCGGTCGCGGAGGAAGGGCGGCTGCTTGTCGATGGCGGAGTCTTGAACAATCTGCCCATCGACATCGTCAAGCCGGTTTGCTCGCAAGGCGCGATTGTGGCCTCGGACATCTCCGGCGGCGCACGATACGGCGATCTCCACGAATACGGTTACGAGCTGTCGGGTTGGCGAGAACTCGTCCGCAAATTACTCCCGTTCGCCCAACGGCACAAACTGCCTTCGATGATGGGAGTGATTTCTCGTTGCTGCACGCTGGCCAGCGAGTCGCGAGTGCAGCAGCAGATCAAAGATGAGCGAGTTCGCTATCTTCAACCCCCCGTCAGCCAATACGGTATGTTCGACATTCGGAGCGAGCACGTCGTTTACAAAGTCGAACAAGCGGCGTTCTCGTACACGCTGAGCGAATTGAAGGATTGGGCTGGCAGCAAAGGATTCAAGTCGCCAGCAACTCGCTGACACGGAGGACAACGCGAATGCGCGGTTTGGTTTCTGAGAAGCCATACCAGTTTCAAGCTCCCGCCCGGAGCCGCTGGTGGCCGAAGTTGCTTGCTCCGATCTTGCTGCCGCTGGCTCGTCGCTACTGGGCAAAGATTGATCGCCTCGAATTTCGGGGTGGCGAGACTCTGAAAGAGTCGCTGTCAGCGGGACATGGCATCTTGCTCGCTCCCAACCACGCACGCCCGACGGACCCGCTGATTTGTTTGTATTTGGCGTGGGTGCATGGCATCGCGATCTACGGCATGACGAGTTGGCACCTGTTTCAGAATCACGCCTTCGTTCGGCATGTGGCGCGGCGCATGGGAGCGTTCAGCGTCTTGCGCGAAGGAAGCGATCGCGAATCGCTGACGTTCGCCATCGACGCGCTCGCGGCGGTGGAGCGTCCCGTCGCGATTCTTCCGGAGGGTGGCCTTTCGCGAACAAACGACCGGCTACGGCCGCTGCTGGAAGGGATCGCACTGGTCGCACGCGGCGCGGCTCGCAAGCGGAGCAAGCTGACTCCGCCTGGCCAGGTCGTCGTCCACCCTGTGGCAATCAAGTATTGGCTGAACAGCCCGCTGGAAACGGCGGTGACTCCGACACTGGAACGCATGGAGCAATCGCTCGCACTCGACGCTCAACACGAACAAACGCTGTTTCAACGCATCGAGCGGATCATCGACACGTCCGTCACGCAGCACGAAGTCCGGCTGCGCGGCGCAGTCGCCAACGGATCGCTCACGGATCGTCTGGAAGAACTCAGCCGCAGCGTGTTGATCCCGATCGAACAGCAGTGGCTCAAGGACGCGCCGATCATCGACGACTTTGTGATCCGCGTCAAAAACCTGCGCACAGTAATGCTCGCTCGGTTGGCGGAATGCGACGTCTCGGCTCAGCAACGCGAGGACATCTGGAAGCAACTGGACGATCTGGATTTGGTCCACCAGTGGGCGTTGTTGTTTCCACGAGACTACCTGCAACCAGACAGCCCCCCCGAACGGTTCGTCGAGACCGTCGAGCGAATGGAGGAGTACTTCACCGGCCAGCTCGTCCAGCTTGGCCGCTGGACCGTCGAGGTCCAAATTGGCACCGCGCTGGCTGTCTCTCCTCAACGAGAACGCGGCGCGGCGACCGACCCGCTCATGGACCAACTCAAAACTCAGTTGCAGCAGATGCTCGACCAAATGGTGTCCAAGTGAGTTTGTAGGGTGGGACCAGCGCAGCGCCGGCCCACCATTTAGGATTAGATCGATTTGGTGGGCCGGCGCTGCGCTGGTCCCACC
>CAZILR010000755.1:0-3240 GCA_964539995.1 uncultured Planctomyces sp. | reverse complement strand
CCGCTTGCAGAGCGACCTCGAATTGGTGTTTGTGAATCTCGGTCTTGAGTTTCTTCACGACGGCTCGGCCGCGGCGTTCGGCGTTCGAGCGATGCACGATCGTCGAGAGGGCATCGACTCGGTTCCCCTTCACAAGGATGTCCATCTTGACGAGGTCCGCCTCGCGGAAGCCGATGACCGCGTAATCCATCGTGCCGTAGCCGCGAGTGCAGCTTTTCAACTTGTCGTGCAGGTCGAAAATGATTTCGCCCAGTGGCAGCTCCCAGACAATTTGAGCACGCTTCGGGCCGAGGAATTCGGTGCTCTTGAAGACACCGCGACGATCCGCGCAAAGCTGCATGATGGGGCCGATAAACTCGGTCGGCACGATGATGTTGACCTTCGCGATCGGCTCGCGCCACTCTTGGATATTGCCGCCGTCGGGGACGTCTTGCGGGTTGTCGATCACCATCATTTCGCCGTCACGCTTGACCAGTTCATAGGTCACGTTCGGCGCGGTTTGAATCAGATCGACTCCGGATTCTTTTTCCAGGCGCTGCTGGATGATCTCCATGTGCAGCAAGCCGAGGAACCCGCAGCGGAAACCGAAGCCGAGCGCGTCAGAGGTCTCGGCCTGATACGAGAAGCTGGCGTCGTTGAGGCTGAGCTTCGTGAGTTGGTCACGGAGTTTCTCGAAGTCGGTGGCTTCGATCGGGTACATGCCGCAGAAGACCATTTGCTGTGGCTTCTTGTAGCCTTCCAGCGGTTCCGCCGGCGGGTTCAGTGGATCAGAGACCGTGTCGCCGATGTGAACTCGGCTGAGGTCTTTGATTCCGGTGATGATGTAACCGACTTGGCCGCAGCTCAGCGAATCGCACGGCTTCATGTCCGGGCAGAACTGGCCGACGTCGAGCACTTCGTGAGCCGACTGTCCCTTCATGAACAGAATCTTTTGGCCCTTGCGGACGCTGCCGTCCATCACGCGGACGTAGGTGATGACGCCGCGATAAATGTCGAACTTGCTGTCGAAGACGAGTGCTCGCAGCGGATCGTTCGCTTTGCCTTTCGGTGGCGGGATACGCTCGATGATCGCGTTCAAGGTCTCTTCGATGCCGATCCCCTGTCGCGCGGAAACCAGCAACGCTCCGGTCGTGTCGAGGCCGACGACGGTCTCGATCTCTTCCAGAATTTCCGGGACGCGCGTGATCGGCAGGTCGATCTTGTTGATGACTGGGATGATTTCCAGGTTGACGTTGATCGCCGCGTAGGCGTTCGCGACCGTCTGAGCCTGCACGCCTTGAAAGGCATCGACGACCAGCAATGCACCCTCGCACGCGGCCAGACTGCGCGAGACTTCGTAGTGGAAGTCAACGTGGCCCGGTGTGTCGATCAGGTTCAGCTCGTAGGTCTCGCCCTTGTAGGCGTAGTGAATCGCGACGGTGCGGGCTTTGACCGTGATGCCGCGTTCGCGTTCGACGTCCAGGTCGTCGAGGATCTGCTCGCGAAACTCGCGCTGCGTGATGGCTCCGGTCTTCAGCAGGAGCTGATCCGCGAGCGTACTCTTGCCGTGGTCAATGTGAGCGATGATCGAAAAATTGCGAATGAGGCGAGTGTCCATGAAACCTTTCACCAACAAAGCCATCCCACCGGGCTTATCCCGGTGGTTAAACGGACTTTGCACAACTTGACCGTTATTGAATTCATTCTCGCGGCAGTCGTGCAGAATCCCGCGAGCCACCGGAACAAGCTCGATGGGGGGAAGTCATTTCGGCGTTTGATTTTGGGGGCAGGATGCTAACGGTTGCCGCCGGAGTGGTCGAGTGCCGGTTTTTCATGTTTCCGCCGCCAAATGGGCGAGTCCGCAAGGCGTCGTCCCTGTTTGCGTCAGGAAAGCCGCGCACGAATGGCCTGAGCGAGTTCCTTAAGTCCAGCGACTTGTGGCACGCCGTAGCGAGTACACACGACGTCCACATTCCCGCGACGCCAGAAATCCGGCGGACAACACACGATCAGCTTGCCGCTGCGAGCGAACAGGCCCAATTCCAACAGCGTGATCGGTGCTTGAGTCGCCGGCGCGAAGTACATCGCGATCACGGTCGCTCGTTCCTGAGCTTCCAGTTCCCATTCGACTTGTTCGCGAAACGGTGGATTGCCGATCGACTGCTCCCACGAGCTGTCCCATTCATCGCGGCGAGGATTCAGAACCGTGACCGTAAGGCCCGCGAGGGCTTGCTCGATCTCGTTCTGCCAGTTGGGAGCGCCGCCCATGTCGATGGAACCTGCCAGAAACACGGATCGCTCCGCATCCGACAGAACAATCGGCATGGGGGGTTTCAGAACTCGCGACATCATCCAGCCCCTTTGACCTGCAAACCCTAACCGATAGCCCGTGACAAGGTCTGGTGGCGAAGGCTGGAAATCAAGTGGTATCATCGTTGGCCCAGACTCGCCCTCCTTTGGAGACGCTGACCTTGAGCATTCGCCGAATTGTTTTGTTTGCCGTGGGACTGTGTCTGTGGTCGGTTGGGACGTCGCATTCACAAGAATCGGACGACGTTGCTGCGCGGCAGGCCGCCGATCGTTTTTTGATGGTTCTGGAGCGGAATCCGCGTCGCGGGACGGTGCTCGACAAGGTGGTGGAGTTTCATCTCGATCACGAGTCGCTCGACGACCTGCTGATCCAGCTTCGCGAAAAGGCGGAGTCCACCGAGGACGAAGATGCCGGCCGGGCGTGGTTGGTCGTCGGGTTGATCGAGGCTTCGCAAGGGGATGCGGAATCAGCTCAGTCCGCCTTGGAACGTGCCGACGAATTGTTGCCCAAGAGCGCGGTCGCGTCGTCCTCGCTGGGTCAGAACTTGATGACGATGAATCGTTGGCCTGAAGCGGCCGAGGCGTTGGAGCGAGCGATTCAACGCAAGCCAGCCTCGACCGATTTGCTCGATATCTTTCAGACACTTGGACGAGTCCAACAGCGGTTGACGTCCGGTGACAAAGTCGTCGAGGTTTGGTCGCGGCTCGAAAAACTGGTCCCGAACGATCCGCGCGTGCCGGTTCTGATCGCAAAGACATTGCTCGACGACGGGCATTGGGAAGCCGCGTTGCCTCGCTTCGAGGCATTGGCGAAAGCGACCAAGGATTTATACCAGCGGTCTGAGTTTGAACTCGAAGCGGTTGATCTGCGGCTGAAGCTCGGACAGTTCGAGCAAGCACTGGCCGATGCGGACCGGCTTCAGGTCCAGGTCCTCCATCTTGAAGGACGGA
>CAZILR010000754.1:0-3267 GCA_964539995.1 uncultured Planctomyces sp. | reverse complement strand
ACTTGGGTGACTGGTTCGTGGGTCTGCGTAAATGGTTGGGTGGCCCCCGCGCCGCGCCGGCCAACCTTTTCTCGTTGTTGGGGGGGGGCGGGCGCTGCGCTGGTCCCACCCTACGAAATCGACGGCCCATCCTACGAACATGACTGAAGCCGATCTCTTTGCCGATGCTCTGGAACTCGCCGATTCGGCCGAGCAGGCTGCGTTCTTGGACCAAGCCTGTGGAGACGACATCGAGTTGCGTCGGCGCGTCGAACGGCTGCTGCAACTGCATGAGTCGGATCGCGATTTCTTGGAGCCGTCGCCACCGAGTAGCACGTTGGACCAGACTGCAGAGTTCGATGTGTTCGCCTCTGACACAGAGCCAGAACCCACGCCGCGAATCGGGACGAGCGCGCCGATCACTCGGAAGCTGATGCCGGACGGCTCGCCGCCGCAATCTCAAGCACCGGCCGCTCTGGCGAACTACGACATCGACCAAACCCTCGGCCGAGGGGGCATGGGCGTGGTGCTGAAGGCTCGCGACCGGAAGTTGAAGCGGGACGTGGCGATCAAAGTGTTGGCTCCGCAGTTGGCAGCGCATCCGGAATCGGTGCAGCGGTTCTTGCGCGAAGCTCAGTCCGCTGCGGCCGTGCGACACGAAAACGTCGTCACGATTTACTCGGTCGATGACAACTCGCAGACGCCATTCATTGTGATGGAGTACATCGCCGGCGAATCGCTGGACGAGCGGATCAAGCGAGAAGGTCCGTTGCCTGCATGCGATGTCGCAGAGATCGGCCGCCAAATCGCGCTCGGCCTCGCCGCCGCGCACGCGAAGGGCCTCGTGCATCGCGACATCAAGCCAGGGAATGTGCTGCTGGAAAAGGTTGAGAGTCGAGAGACGAGAGCTGAGAGCCTTCTCCCCCTGGGAGAAGGTGGCCGAAGGCCGGATGAGGGAGCCGGGCATGCGGCAAACTCACGAACCGCATCAACCACATTCCGGCTCCCTCACCCCGGCCCTCTCCCAGAGGGAGAGGGAGAAGGGGCACTTCCCGCTCGTCTGCACGTCAAACTCACCGACTTCGGCCTCGCGCGAGCGGTGGATGACATCAGCCTGACTCAGTCCGGCATGATCGCGGGGACGCCGCAGTTCATGTCGCCGGAACAGGCGGACGGGCGGACGGTCGATCATCGCACCGACTTGTTTAGCCTGGGATCCGTGCTCTACACGATGTGTGTCGGACGTCCTCCCTTCGAGGCCCACAACACGGTCGCCACACTGCGACGCATCGTTGATGCGGAGCCGCAGCCCATCGCTGAGCAGCCCCAGCCGCTTCCCGATTGGCTGTGGCGAATCATTCACAAGCTGTTGTCCAAAAAACCGGAAGACCGCTTTCAAACCGCCCATGAAGTTGCCGAACTGCTGACTCGTCATCTTGTGACGTGGAATGAGTCTACGTTGGTGCGATCTTCCGCCGCGAATCCATCGGATCGAAAGCCATCGCGCAGGCAGGTCATCGCGATGCTGCTGTTTGTCGCGACCATCGTGGGAGTGACGGCGTCATTTCAGGCGAAACCAAAGGGGCCGATGAGCGATGAGTCCGGTATCAATTCGGCCCCTCGTGATAACAACGTGACCGCCGTCGGCTCATCGTCCACGGACAAGGCTGTCGCCGACCTGCCGCTCAACAACAAGAGGCCGGTCCCTGATCCATTCATCTCGGATCAATACCATTGGTCCGAGCCGGTGAACCTTGGCTCCGGTGTGAACTCGCCAGAAAGCGAAGAGTGCCCCTGCATCTCGTCCGACGGCCTGACGCTGATCTTCAATCGGGTGGAGCAAGGCAGGACGCGGCTGTGGGAAAGTCGGCGAGAGGTTGTTTCGAAATCATTCGGTTCAGCGGTTCTGCTGCCGAGCGAAATCAATCCGCCGGACACCGACAACGACTGCCCGTTCTTGTCACGCGATGGCTTGACGCTGTGGTTCGCATCCAGCCGGTCTGGCGGACGCGGAACGCGAGACTTGTGGATCAGCCACCGCAAATCGACTTCGGACACTTGGGAGAAGCCGAAGAATCTGGGGCCAAACGTCAACACGGAGGAGTTTGAACAAACGCCGTTTGTGACCGACGACGGGCTGACGTTGCTCTTCAGCCGCAGAGTGACCGGTTATTTTCGGATCTGCCAGGCAACGCGAACAAACGAGAACGAATCATTCGGTGACGCGACAGTTCTGACCAACAACATCAACGCTGGAGTCTGCGCGTCATTCCCTCGTTTAACGGCCGATGGCTTGTCGATGGTGTTTAATCACTGCCAAGCCCGCGAAAACAATTTGGGCCTGTGGCTCGCGACACGGCAGTCCGTTGACGAGGAGTTCAGCGTGCCGACCGATCTTGGCCCGATCATTAACGACTCCGTCGTGACAGGTCCTGCTCTCTCGAATGACGGGCTGACCCTTTACTACGCCTCACAACGTGGCACCAGCAACGACAAATACGACCTCTGGTCCATCACGCGCGTGCCCAAGCCAGTCGCGGAACGATAAGTTCTCAAATCACAAGCACGCGACGCGCTGCAAGCAAAGGCCGTCGCGTCACTCGGAGGACTCACGTCCCGCCGCTCTCCGACCTTGCCGCGCCTCCTTAAATTCCGTTGTCTACCAACGCAGGAGGGAGAAAGCGACGGCGTCAAAACTGGCTGGCCGAGCTGTCGTTGCGATCGAGAAACTGCTCTTGCGGTCTTCCGAAAGAGCGGCCTATGTTCCCGTCCCCTTCCGGCGAATCCCGGCCGTTCGGCCAATCCCCGCTTCGCCTGAGCCCCTTCCGAGTGACTTCTCCCCACGGAGATCTTCCATGCGTCGATCTCGTTCGTTATCCGCCGCGCGGGCGTTCTGTTTGTGCGCGATTCTCATCGGGAGCACCGGCTGCAATTCCATGCACGGCTGGTCCAGCAACCGCACCGGCATGAGAGCCTACCAGGACGGCAACTACGCCGCCGCGAAGGACAATTTCCAAAAGTCGCTGTACGACGAGCCGACTAACGCCGACTACGCTCACAACTTGGGAGCCGCGCTGAAGAAGACCGGCGACAATGACGGAGCCGAACGAGCTTATCGGCACGCTTTGTCGCTCGATCCGTCGCATCAGCCGGCGCATCACAGTCTCGCGATGTTGCTGACCGAACAGGGCCGCATGCAGGAGGCTCACGACCTCGCGCAGATGTGGTCCGACACGGAACCGTATCTGCCCGAATCGCACATCGAACTCGCCTGGCTGCAACGCGAAA
>CAZILR010000753.1:1247-3269 GCA_964539995.1 uncultured Planctomyces sp. | reverse complement strand
AGCGTGCTGTGGGTTCTGCAAGTGCTCAACTCCTGGGAAGCGAAGCCGACGACGCTCGGCGGACGAAAGCTCGTCGATCTGGAAACGACTGAAGAGGCGAACCTGCAAGTCGTCGAGAAGACGATCGCCGAGTACTCAGCGCGGTTGCTCGCGCTTCAACAAGAACTCTCGCGAGCCTGCCGCCGAGTCCACGCGACATTCGCGATCCTGATCGCCGAACGCGGGCTACTCGATCTGTGCGGCAACGAGCTCTGCGCCGCGGAAATTCTGCGGCCGACGTGAGCGGCTCGCCTCCGTCCTTCGTAGCTTGGACGCCCCCGTCCGAGCAATTGTTCGGACGAGGGCATCCAAACTACGTTTTCGATTACGGCTCTTCGACCAAGCGAATCTCGACTTCGTCCGTCACGGGCCAGCCGGTTTCGTCTGGCATCGAGACTCGCAGCTTGAGCGTCTTGGGCGAACTTCGCCCAACATTCTCTGCGGCGAATCGCAGCGTCAGAGTGCCGGAGTTTGATCCTTCCGGGACGTCCACGGGATCACAGACGACTCCCGACACTGTTTTCGGAACGAGCAACTCGACGCGAACCGGGCCACGCAAGCCATTGCCGCGAGCCACTCGGAACGGGATGCGAAGTTCGGTCCCCGGTTCACGGCGGATGCTTCGCAGAGTCGTTTCGACGTTCAGCCGATTCGGGTCGATCAGCACGATGCACTGCTCGTTCTGATCGACCGATGTGTGACTCACGACGTGCTTGCTGCCGTCCGCATCAGCTACCTCACCGAAGACGGCCAGACAAGTGCGGCTCGTGCGGGCGATCTCCATGTTTGGCGGCAAGGTGAAGGGATACTCGAACTCCGAGACCCCCGCCGCGAGTGACACCTTCGGTCCAGTCACTCCTTGCAGGTGCCGAGCTTGCCGATCGGCGATCTCGACCCACAGCGGACCTTCAAAACCGTTGCGTTCGACTCGATATCGCCGAGTGAACGTGCTGCCGCGCGGAGCGTACTTGGTCTCAAAGATCCCTTTGAGCTTGAACGGCGTCGGCACGGCAACTCGCAGCAGTAAGTCCGTCGATTCCGATTCGGACACGGGGCGCTGCACTCGCACGGTGGCCGACCGCTCTTCTTCGCCGACTTTCCATTTGCCGACGATTCGCAAGCGGCTGGTGGCGATCTTCGCGGCAGCATCGGCCTTCAGCACGACATCGACTTGATTCTGCCCTTTGCCGAGCTTGCCGGTGACGGTCGCCCCCTCCGGCAGACCTTCGATGTTCAACGACACTTCGTCCGCGAAACCGGCCGGACGTTCCGCCAGCACTTTGATTTTCACATCGCCTCCGCGCAGCAACGTGACCGAATCCAATGTCGTCGAGAGTCGCAAGGTCGCGTCCGTCGGGCGATTGATTCGCACTCGATAGGCGAACTCCGAACCTCCGCGAGAACTGAGACTGTCTTTCACCTTCAGCGTGAAGGTGCCGTCCGCTGGCAACGTGAAGTTCAGCACGCAATCGGTCTGACCATTGGTCAGGTCGTCGGCGTTCGCGACGGGATTGCCGTTCGCGTCAAGCAGCGTCAGCACACCGTCCAATTCAGAACCAAGCCGACTGGCTCGCAGGTCGAACTGCCAGGCGTCCCCTTTCTTGCCGGTGAACGTCCACAAATCGGAGTCCCCCGCTTGCTCGATGCGTCCGTTGAGCACACAGGGCAGTTCGACCGTCTTGGCTTGAGCGATCTCGTTGTTCGGCTCCGCTTCGAGATGTTCCGTCAAGTCGTCCGTTTCGAGGAATGCGTTGGTCGTTCCGCCTGCGATGGAAACGCTCGGAAACGCAAGACCGCTCGTTGAGCCGTCTGGAGAGGGGACTACGAAATCGAGCCGGTCGCTCGGTAAGTTGGCCCCGAAGAGTTGCAACGGGACCGTCGTGCCGCGCTTGCCGCCGAGCGGATAGACGCGGTCGAGCCACGGTCCCGACGAGATTGTCAGGCGGTAGACAAAGTGTTGCAGACCCTCGAAACGGATGTCGT
>CAZILR010000753.1:0-1237 GCA_964539995.1 uncultured Planctomyces sp. | reverse complement strand
GAATCCGCACCGTGTACTTGCCGTCGCTCGGAGCTTTGAAACGCACGAACGAGTCGAGTCCGAACGTGTCCGAGTTCTCGGTGAGCACCTGGCCGTCCGGGCCGAGCACTTCCAATCGCGAATCGAGTCCCGACCCGATGCGAGCGGCGTTGACCTCGCAGGTGATGACCTGTCCGGCTTTGGCTTCGAGCGTCCAGTCATCGACGTCTTCACGCGGAAAGATGCGACCGTTGATCGTGACCGGCAACGTCAATGGCCTCGTCGGCAAATTCTCTTCCGATTCCTCTTCGACGATCTCCGGCAGATCACCGATGACGAAGCGCATTCCCGGTGAGATGCCTTGCGACGTCGTGCAATGCCAGTACCGCACGCCGAGTGCCACGTCCGCCGCGAGCTTGATCTCGCCAGCGTAGTCCTTCGGGTAGTCTTCTTTTTGCTGCGAAGCCGGTTGCAGGATGAGCGGTCCTTCAAACCAGGTCGTCTGCGTCCGCTCGATCGGCGATCTGCCTTCCACACCGGGGCCGACGATCAGGAAGTCCGCCTTGTCATGCAGGAAGTGCCCACCGATGCGGACGGGAATCGTTGTGCCTCGCTGTCCGCCAGCCGGAAAGATGTAGGCTGCCGTCGGTGACTCCGACTTCGCCAAGTTTCCAGCGTTCAACAATGTCACGAATGCGCACACGCCGACCAGAAAACGAGACGCCATGATTTACCTCCACGAGTCAGCGTAGAAACGGGGCTGCCGAGTCTCAAGGCGAAGTCGCACTGATCAGCACGCTTCAAAGATCGTCGCGACCCCTTGGCCTTGGCCGACGCAGAGACTCGCGAGTCCGAATTTCGCTCCAGTGTCTTTCATGCGGTGTAGCAACGTCGTGGCGACGCGTGCTCCGCTGGCTCCCAGCGGATGGCCGAGCGCGATCGCTCCGCCGCGCGTGTTGACCTTCGATTCGTCGGTGCCGAGCAGCTTCAAGACCGACAGCACCTGCACGGCGAACGCTTCGTTGATCTCGATACAGTCGATGTCGGACAGCTTGAGTCCCGCTCGCTTCAGAGCCTTGTTCACAGCCGGCACCGGGCCGATCCCCATTTCTTCGGGAGCAACTCCGGCAACGGCCATCGAGCGGACTTTCACCAGCGGCTTGAAGCCGAGTTCCCGCGCTTTGTCCTCGGACATCATCAGCACCGCCGCCGCGCCGACGCTGACTTGAGAAGCATTGCCGGCGGTCACGCTTCCTCC
>CAZILR010000752.1:0-3272 GCA_964539995.1 uncultured Planctomyces sp. | reverse complement strand
AAGGTGAAATCCATGTCCTCTTCGGTGATGCTGACCTACCGAGCGTCGTCGAACTCTCGACGCTTCAGTCGTCTGGAGCCGGAGCGGTCATCCGACAAGTTACCGATGGCCCACAAACACAGAGATCGATTGCTGTCGGAGATTTGAACGGCGATGGGTTCAGCGAGGTCATTGCTAAAACGACACCAGGGGGAGCACGCCTAGCCATTGTTGCTGGTAAGGCAGACTTTGGTTCCGCCGGTATCATCAGCTTGACCGACAATGTGGGGCTAAATCCTTATGGAGTTGTTTTAAGTGGCGGAGTGACTTTCCCCACACTCGACGTGGTTGGTGACACAAATGGTGATGGGATCGACGACCTGCTTGTCGGAGTCCAACTTCTGAGTTTGTCAAATATTCAGCGGGCTGGCGGCGGATATTTGATTTATGGGAATCCCTTCAATCAGCTTCCGACCGATCTCGACGGAATCGGCACATCAAGCGTGGATACGACTCGAGCGATTTTGGTCACGGGAGTCGCTGCACAAGACCAAACGGGCGAGCGCGTGAGTCGTCTGGGGGACTTCAATGGCGACGGCTTTGAGGATTTTCTGATTGCGACGACCTTTGCTGACCCACTGGGTGATCAGTCGGGGCGGGTCTTCGGAGTGTTTGGCCGGCCTGACCTAGCGCTTCGTGCGAGGCAGGGGTTCTTCATTGCGAACCTTCTGGCTGGACGTGCCGCAACTGATGCAAACTTTGGCCATACCCCTCAGCCCGCGACGCTTCGCGGGACGGTGGTGCGGGATCTCAACTCGAATGGCGTGCGCGATGCTGGTGAAACTGGCCTGCCGGGTTTCGATGTCTTTTTGGACCTCGATTTGAACGGCAGTCGTACAGCGAACGAGCCACTCGCCACAACGAATGCGAATGGCGATTATGTCTTTGTCAATGTGGTACCACTTCAAACTTACTCGGTTCGGCAAATCTCTGAAGCGGGATTCACTCAGACATTTCCGACCTCTAGTGGGTTTCATGTGGTCACACCGCAGCCGGGTGAAGAAATCTCGTTGTTGGATTTTGGCAATGTCGATCTGGTTGGCGGCGTTGGCTTGGGGACTGGCGGGCTGAGCGGGCGAGTCTTCGACGATGTGAATGGCAACGGTCAAATGGATGGCGGTGAGACGGGGATCAGCGGCGTGACCGTCTATCTCGATTTGAACGACAACGGGCAGCTTGATGATGCGCCGGTTCTGGAACCGCGGTTCGTGACGGCGTCGGATGGGATGTACTCCTTCGACGAATTGCTGGAGCGGGATTATCCGGTGCGGATGGTGACACCGGCGGAGATGACGCTGACCTCGCCGCGTGCGGGACAATTCACGGCGGCCTCGACGGCGGCGGGGCAGGGGCCGGTGGCGGCGGCTTCGATCGACTTCAACGGCGATCCGTTCTTGGACATGGTGATTGTCACGGCGTCGAAGTCGGATGTGCTCGTGCGGTTCAACAACGGCGATGGGACGTTCGGTGCGCCGTTCAGCGTCGTCGGGACGAGCGCGCTGTCCAAGCTGGTCGATCCGCGCAGTTTGGCGGTCGCGGATTTGAATGGGGACGGGCGAGCGGATTTGGTGATCGGGAACAACAGCCTGAATCGTCCGGCGGTGTTGCTCAACAACGGTGCCGGTCTGTTCGTGCCGGTCACTGTGCCCGCCTTGGGGTTGGCCGACACTAGCGCCGTTGCGATTGGGAAGTTCAATCAGTCGGACAATTTCCCGGACATCGTCGTCGCCAGCGAATTCGGCGATCGGGTCTATGTGCTGATCAACAATGGATCGGGTGTCTTCACGCTCCGCGACACGTTGACTCCGGGGAATGGACCGGTCGATGTGTTGGCGGTCGATCTCGACAACGACGGCGATTCGGATGTCGTCGTCGCCAACCGCGACGACAACACGCTGCGAACATTCTTGCTGGACGGCAACACGTTCCTGACCGCGAACCCCGGCGGTGTGTACACGAAGATGACCGGTAACGGTCCATTCCAGTTGGCGGCGGCGGACCTCAACGGGGACGGCGCTCAGGATGTGGTCGTGGCCAACGTCTTCGATCAGCGGATCTCCGTGTTCTTCGGACAGACTTCCGGAGGAGTCCCGACGGGAGCGTTTGCCAACGCTCAGCATTTCCAGGTGGGTGGCAATCCGGCGTCGGTCACGATTGGGGATCTCAACGGCGACGGCTTGCCGGACTTGGCGGTCAGCACGCTCAGCGAGCAAGGTTTCACGACGCTGCTCAATTTGGGAGGGGGACAATTTCAAGCTCCGACTGCGGCGGGAGTCGCGTCGCTCGTACAGAGTTTGGCTCCCACGATCCTGGCCAGCGACATCGAAGCGGATGGCGATGCGGACTTGGTGATTCTGCAGCCGACTCGCGACGGCGGACAGATGATCATTCAGCGGAACGCGCCACTCGCCAGCAGCTTCCGGATTGGAGTGATCGCCGACCAGACCGTCAGCGGTCTGAACTTCGGCTTGATCGACGGCGTGTTGGCGGCCGGCTCAACGCTGTCGGTCTCGGCGACGAATGCGGTTCGCTCGGAAGGGAATGCCGGCAACACTGCGTTCACGTTCACGGTCACTCGTAGCGGAGATGTGAGCGGCACGTCGTCGATCAACTTCGCGGTCACGGGCAACACAGCGAATGCGGCGACCGGAGCAGACTTCGGCGGCACATTGCCATCGGGGACGGTGAGCTTCGCAGCGAACGAGGTGTCGAAAATCATCACGCTCAACGTCAGTGGAGACACCGCCGTTGAAGCCGACGAAGGTTTTCTGGTGACGCTGTCGAATCCGTCGAGCGGTTCGAGTCTCGGCACGGCGACAGCCACCGGCACGATCCTCAACGACGACGCTTCGCTGTCGATTTCTGCCGTCAACGCCAGCCGCGCGGAAGGACATTCCGGCAACACGGGATTCACCTTCGCGGTGACTCGCGCGGGAAACACCAGCGGGACGGCGACCGTCGAGTTCGCGGTGACGGGCAGCGGAGCGAATGCTGCCACGACGACCGACTTTGGTGGAACATTTCCCTTCGGGTCAGTCAGTTTCGCGGCCAATGAAACAACCAAGATTATCACGGTCAACGTCAGTGGCGACACGTCGGTCGAGAACGATGAGGGCTTCACCGTCACACTGTCGAATCCGATGGGCAACGCGATCCTCGGCACTTCGACGGCCAGCGGCACGATCTTGAACGACGATTCCTCGCTGTCGATCGCGGCGACGATTGCCAACCGA
>CAZILR010000751.1:0-3285 GCA_964539995.1 uncultured Planctomyces sp. | reverse complement strand
CAACGAGACAAGGACAAGCGCAAGTCGCGCCCGTGAGGTGATTGGCTCATGGACCATCCCACATCGAAGCCGCGTCTCGCGCTGCACTGGCAGATTCTGATCGGGCTGTCGATCGGAGCGACTGCTGGATTGATCGCTCGGCAGGTCTGGCCAACGGTCGCAGGAAAGATGGACCCGACGCTGGAGTGGCTGACGAAGAACGTCGCCGAATCGCTTGGTCAGATTTTTTTGCGGCTGATCTTCATGGTCGTCGTGCCGCTGGTGTTCTCGGCATTGACGCTGGGAGTCGCCGGGATTGGCGATGTGCGGCGGCTCGGAAAACTTGGCGTGCGGACACTGATGATGACGTTGCTGCTGTCGTCCGCATCGGTCGCGATCGGCCTGGGGATGGCGAACCTCGTAAAGCCTGGTGCTCGTTTGCCGGAAGAAAAGCGGATCGAACTGCGGGCGAAATACGCCGACCAATCCCAAGATGCGGTCAAGAAGGCCGCGAACGCAAAGACGGCTCGCGATTCACTGCTCGACATCATTCCGCGCAATCCACTGCAAGAGATGGTCGGCGCGCTCGACGGCAGTTCGCCGGGCGGCGGAATGCTGGCGGTGATGTTCTTCGCGTTGGTCTGCGGCGTGGCGATTTCCGTCTCGCCGGAGCGGACGGCTCCGCTCGTGGCCGTGCTGGAGGGAATCTACGACATCGCGATGGTCGTCATCGGCTGGGCGATGAAGTTGGCTCCAATCGGCGTGGCCGGGCTGATGTTTTCGCTGACGGCGACGCTCGGCATGGACATCTTGCAGACGCTGATTTGGTACGTCGGCGCGGTGCTGGCCGCACTCGCGCTGCACATGTTCGGCGTGTACTCGTTGGTCGTGTGGCTGGTCGCGAAGATGTCGCCTCGACAGTTTTTCAGCCGGATCAGCGAAGTGTTGCTGACCGCATTCGCGACGTCGTCGTCGAACGCGACACTGCCGACGTCGCTGCGAGTCGCCGAAGAAAAACTCGGAGTGAAACGCGAGGTCGCGAACTTCGTGCTGACAGTCGGTTCGACCGCGAATCAAAACGGCACGGCGTTGTACGAGGGAATCACGGTACTGTTCCTCGCGCAGGTGTTCGGCGTCGAACTGACGTTCGCCCAACAAGTTCAGGTCGTGCTGATGTCGGTGCTCGCCGGAGTCGGCACTGCGGGCGTGCCGGGCGGATCGCTGCCGCTGGTGGTGCTCGTGCTGAAGTCGGTCGGCGTGCCGGAGCAAGGGATTGGCATTATCCTGGGTGTGGATCGACTGCTCGACATGTGCCGCACGACACTGAACGTCACCGGCGATCTGGCCGTGGCCGTGTGCGTCGATCGTGGCGAGAAATCCCAGGAAGCTGAGCCACCATGTCCGACGTGAACCAGACACCGCTCGCCTTCGGATCGTCCGAGCAACTCGCCGCGCTCCGTTTGATCGAATCGGCATTGTCGGAAGATTTGGGTGACGCCGCAGTGATCGGCGGCAGTCCAATGGACCGACTCGCGGACGTCTTCTCGGTCACAACGATTGATTCCCTGCTGGACGAGATGCCGGACTCATTGCCCAGCGAGTTGGATCGCGACCTCACCTGTGCCGCTCTGATTGATCCGTCGGAGACCGCCACGATCAACGTCGTAGTGCGACGCGAGGGAGTCCTGGCCGGTGGACCAGTCGCGGAGTTGGTTTTCGATCGACTTGATCCGACGGTCGCGTGGCAATCGCTGGTCTCGGACGGGACGTTCGTGGCAGCTCAAACCGTCGTCGCACGAGCGTCCGGCTCGCTGCGTTCGTTGCTCATCGGCGAGCGAACGGCGCTCAACTTTCTGATGCACTTGTCGGGGATCGCGACAAAAACTCGGACGTTCATCGACGCGGTGGCCGGAACGAAAGCAGTGATTCTCGACACTCGCAAGACCTTGCCCGGTTGGCGAGCGCTCGAAAAATACGCCGTCCGCTGCGGCGGTGGGACGAATCATCGGATGGGGCTGCACGACGGGGTGCTCATCAAGGACAACCACTTGGCAGCTTGGGTGAGACGGAGCGGAGCCAGCACGATCGCGGACGCGGTGCGGCAGGCTCGTAGTGCCTCGCCAGCCGGCATCGCAATTGAGGTCGAGGTCGATACGCTCGAACAACTTCGCGATGCGCTGGCCGGTGGACCGGAGATCGTGCTGCTCGACAATATGGCTCCGCCGTTGCTGCTTGAAGCGGTGCGGTTGCGAGACGAGATCGCTCCGGCCACGCGGCTGGAAGCCTCTGGTGGAATCACGCTCGCCAACGTCCGGGAAATCGCTGAGACCGGCGTGGAGCGAATCAGCATCGGAGCGTTGACGCACTCCGCCCCGGCGTTGGACATCGCGTTTGATTGGCCATCGTAGCTGGTGGGGCACGTTTTCAACGTGCCCGTCCTGAGCAGGCACGTTGAAAACGCGCCTCACGAGGAAATCCTGCGGAACCCGGTCTGGAAATGTGGGTTCAATGGCGTAAGCTGACGCCCAGTTTTGGGCCAACCCAACCTTCACTCGTCAGGAATCACACTATGAAGCGGATCAATTTCTGGGCACTGCTCGCGGCGGGGCTGATCGGGCTGCCGGTCGCTGCGTTCGCCCAAGACGACGCAAAAAAACCAGATACGGCTCAGCAGGAAGAGCTCTTCAAGAAGCTCGACAAGAACAATGACGGCAAGCTGGTGCCGGATGAGATTCCCGAAGAGCAAGGCCGGTACTTTGATCGGCTCGTGCGGTTGGGGGACAAGGACGACAACGGTGAACTGACGAAGGCGGAATTCGATGCCGCCGCGAAGCGCAGTGACGCTCCGGTGCAAGGTGGCGGGTTTGATCGCGGAGCCGGTGGCGGCCCCGGCGGTCGGCCGATGATCGACTTCAAGCAAATGCTCGAACGGCTCGACAAGAACAAAGACGGCAAGCTGTCCAAGGATGAAATTCCGGAAGATGGTCCGGCTCGATTCCTTCGCGACATGATGGAACGACAGAACAAAGATTCGATCACTGCGGATGACTTTGAACAAATGCGGCAGCGAATGGCGGGTGGCGCTCCTGGCGGACGCCCCGGAGGGTTCGGCCAGGGTGAGTTCTTGAAGCGGCTCGACAAGAACAACGATGGCAAGCTGCAAAAGGACGAACTGCCAGAAGGGATGCGCGAGCGGCTCGGCAAAGTGTTTGAAAAGCTCGGCAAGAATGAACTGTCGCAGGAAGAGTTCGGTCGCGCGATGGCCGAGTTGGGTCCGGGTCCTCATCGCTCGGGCGATGTCGCGCA
>CAZILR010000750.1:0-3286 GCA_964539995.1 uncultured Planctomyces sp. | reverse complement strand
AGTATGAATCGCTCACACGCCGAGTTGCCGACACGGTCGAAGCCCGCTGGCAACTCGCCGAATGGTGCCGGCAGCACGGGCTTGCTGAGCCGCGAAAAGAACAACTGCAACGCATTCTGGAACTCGACCCCGAACACAAGCCCGCCCACTACGGGCTTGGACATCGCCGGCAAGGGACCAAGTGGACGACTCCCGAAGAGGTGGACGCCGATCTGCTCGCGACCGGTTTTGTGCGCTACAAAGGGCGCATCATCACGACGCTCGAACGCGATCTGCTGGAATCGAACACGACTCGGCAGCGCGAACAAAACGAATGGCGTCCCAAAATCCGATTGTGGCTCGGCTGGATCACCGGCCGCGATGCGCCGAGGCGTGCGGACGCGATTGTGAAGTTCCGCGAACTGCGTGACCCCGATGCCGTCCCAGCCATCGCGGATTTTCTGCTCGGTGACACGAACGCCGAAGTTCGCCACCTCGCGGTGCAAACGCTCGCGCAGATCGACGGACAACCTCCCGTCCCGGCACTGGTGCGTGTCGCGCTTTCGGATTTGGATCACTCGTTGCAAAGCAGTGCCTTCGGCGCATTGACCGCCGAGCAACGCGCCGCGGCCGTGCCGATCATCGAGCGTGCGTTGCGCGACGATTCCAATTTAATCGTGCGACGTGCGGCGATCCTGCTCGGCAAATGCGGAGTCCGCCAGGCGATTCCGTCGCTGATTGACGCCCTAGCGACTTCGCACAAGATGCGAGTCCCACAAGCTCCCGCCTATGCCGTTGGCTTCAATCGCGATGGCTCACAAGGCAATTCGAGCAGCGGCCTCCCACCCGACGTCGAAGCCGCCTTGCGAACCGGACAACTTCCCTACGGAGTGGTCATCGACAATTCCAACGTCCGCGCGCCACCGGTCAAATGGGTCACCGTCCGCGTCCCGCTCCAAAACACGGAAGCTCTCGACGCCTTGCGGTCGCTCTCTCAGCAAGACTTCGGCTACGACAAACGCGCCTGGCGGTTGTGGTGGCAAGCCCAGTTGTAGTTTCGTAGCCCGGACGCCCACGTCCGGGTTGGAAACGTCCCGATACAATTCGTTCAGAGAAAAACAACAATGTCCAACACCCTCGACGATCACGACCAAAACAACGACGAAGCCAACGAGCGTTTCGAGCCTGCCCCGCCGCAACCGAGCGGTTGCCGCAATTTCGCGATGGGCTGTGGCTGTGCCGCAGGTTGTCTGCTGCTGGTCGCGGTCGGCATCGGCGTGTGGATCACGATGAACTGGAAGAACTGGGCCGCCGAGCTCGGGAAGCAGGTCGCTGCAGATGCCGTCGCCAAATCATCGCTACCTGCGGAGGACAAAGCGCGAGTTCTCAATCGAATCAACCAACTCGCCGACGATTTCAAAGCGGGAAAAGTCAGTACCGAACAACTCGGCAAGGTTATGGAGCAAATCGCTCAAAGCCCGCTGCTCCCGTTGGGGCTCGTGATGGCCGCCGACGAAAAATATGTGAAGCCCTCTGGCCTGACGAACGAAGACAAGGACGCCGGCCGACGCACGCTGCAACGGCTGGCTCGCGGAGCCTTCGAGAAAACCATCCCGGAAAAAGACTCGCAGGAAGTGATGAAGCTCGTCATGGAACCTCAGCCCGGCGGCGGCAGCGGAGAGCGGCTCAAGGAACGACTCACCGACGACGAACTCAAAGCTTTCCTTGAGAAAGCCAAGGAGAAGGCCGACGCCGCCTCCGTTCCCGACGAACCATTCGAGGTCAACATCGCCGACGAACTCGAGAAGGCGATCGACAAAGTGCTCAAGCCGTAGGGTGGGACCAGCGCAGCACCGGCCCACCAATTCGACTCAGCAAAGCTCATCGACCGGCGTGCCAAACGGCAGCACCGGGTGCGGACGCCCGGCGCGGTCGAGGTAGTTGCGGTGGATGTCCACGCCGAGATGCCGGTAGATCAACGCGAGGACGTCTTGAGGACGCTTGGGATTGCTCTTCGGAAACGCGGCATGAGCATCAGAGGAACCGACGACTCGGCCCCCTTTCACTGGGCCACCAGCAAGGACTGCGCTGAAGACGTTCGGATAGTGATCGCGGCCCGCGTTGTTGTTGACTCGCGGAGTGCGGCCGAACTCGCCCCAGCCGACCACCAGTGTGGTGTCGAGCAACCCGCGCTGTTCGAGGTCTTCGATCAGTGCTGAGAAGGCTCGGTCCCAACGCGGCAAGAAGCCGAGACGCAGCGATTCAAACCCTTTGACGTGCGTGTCCCACCAACGGCAATCGACGGTGACGATACGAACGCCCGCCTCGACAAGCCGGCGAGCCAACAGAATGCGTTGACTCCACGCCGGAGCGCCGCAGCGGTCGGCCGCCTTCGGATCGAAAGCGGGTATGAAACCGTAACGCTCGCGAATGGTTTGTGGTTCAGCATCGAGATCGAACGCATCGCGAGCCTTGTTGGAACTCAGGATGCCCCAAGCGGCCGATTGAAAACGATCCATCGCGGTCATCTGGCCGGATCGGTCGATCTCCGCGCGGACACGGTCGAAACCATTGAGCACTTCGCGGCGCGAGCCAAGACGATCTGCCGTAATGCCGTCCGCCAGCGCGAAGTTCGGCACCTTGAACGGCCCTTCTTGAGCGGGATCGGCCAGCGTCTCGAACGGCTTGTGAGCAACTCCAAGATAAGACGAATTCGCTCCCGGCAGCATCTTGGGGATCATGACATACGCCGGCATGTCGGGATTCAGGTGGCCGAGTTGCTCCGAGGCGATGCTGCCGCAGCTCGGATGAATGTTTTCGTCAGCGTTCGGACCGGAGTTGTAGCCCGTGAAACAAATCTGATCACCGGTCGAATGTCCCGCGTCGTGATGGTGCAGGCTGCGAATGATCGAATACTTGTCCTGGCACGCCGCCGACATCGGCAGCATGTCGGACAGGATGATGCCCGGCACTTTGGTCGGGATGACGCCGAACTCACCGCGATACTCAACGGGAGCTTCCGGCTTCGGATCCCACATGTCCTGATGAGCCGGCCCGCCGCGCATCCAGAGAATGATGACGTTGTTCTTGCGAGTCGCTCCATTGTTGGCCGCCTCACTGCGAAGCACATCCGTCAGCGAGAGTCCACCCGCCGCAAAGCCCAACGCCCCGGCCTTCAAAAAGCTCCGCCGATCGAGCAGCGTGCGTTGAAACTCCGAGCAACCGAGGCGATTCGTCGCGGCCATGAACGTGTCCTCAAGACAACGGTGGGCGAAAAACGAGGCGGGGACAACTGGCAGGGGTGCAA
>CAZILR010000749.1:0-3287 GCA_964539995.1 uncultured Planctomyces sp. | reverse complement strand
CGAGTCATCGAGACCCACCAGATCGCCGCCAACCTTTGGTGGGTCTCGATGACTCGACCCACCCTACCAAGACACCTCGCGAGGACCGCGCCATGTTGTTTCGCTTGTGGATTTTGACCGTCGGCATCGGCTTGCTGTTGAACGGCACCTGTCACGGCTTCGGCGATTGGCGGCAGTTTCGAGGCAACTGGTCCACGGCCGTGGAAGCGAACGCCAAGCTGCCGACCGAGTGGGTGGACGGCGAGCAGCCGAAAAACATCCCCTGGAAAGTTGCCTTGCCGGGACGGGGACTCGGCAGTCCGATCGTCGTCAGTGAACGAGTCTTCGTGACGTGCAGTAGCGGCTTTCACCAAGACCGCCTGCATGTGCTGTGCTTCGACGCGAAGAGCGGCCAGAAGTTGTGGGAGCGGCAGTTCTGGGCGACCGGCCGAACAATGACTCACCCCAAAACTTGCGGAGCCGCTTCATCCCCCTGCAGTGATGGTCAACGCATCTTCGCCCTGTTTTCCAGCAACGACGTGGCGTGCCTCGACCTTGAAGGAAACCTGCAATGGTATCGAGGCATCTCGCACGACTTCCCGAATTGCAGCAATAGCCTGGGCATGGCCTCGTCACCGATCGTGGTTGGCGACACGCTGATCGCTCAGACGGAAAACGATGCCGACTCCTTCGCCTCTGGTCTGGATGTCTACACCGGCGAGACGCGTTGGAAGCGGACTCGCCCGAAGCGAGCGAATTGGACGTCCCCGTCGCCGTTGACCGATGCTTCCGGCGAAGTCCTCGTACTGCTTCAGGCTTCGGCAGGAGTCGAAGCGGTTCGGCCGCAAACCGGCGAAGTTCTTTGGACCTACAAATCCGGCGCGTCCACGATTCCGTCACTGACCGTGGCTGACGGAGTGGCCTACGTCCCGTCGAATGGTCTGACCGCTCTGCAACCCGAAGCAGGCAAATCGGAGCCGAAGCAGCTTTGGAATGTCGCCAAGCTTGGCCCTGCGACTCCTAGTCCGTTGGTGCTCGGCAAAAAGATTTATGTGACCGGCGGCTCTGGAGTGGTGACGTGCGCGAGCCTCGAAGACGGCAAGTCCGAATGGCAACTGCGGCTCACGGGACCATTCACCGCGTCGCCGGTCGCGGCCGGAGATCGGCTGTACTTCGTCAACGAAGCGGGCGTCTGCCAAGTGGTTCAACTCGGCGGCGAGAAGGGTGAACTGGTCGGCACGAGCGAACTGAAACTCGGCAAGTCGGAGCCGGCGGACTTGATCCAAGGCACCCCAGCCATCAGCGACCACGCGCTGTTCATCCGCAGCGATGCCTTCCTGTGGAAGATCGCCGAGACAAAGTAGCACAGGCGTCTCGCCTGTGATTCGTTGGAGGCATCATGCGACCGTGGCTCGGCGTGTTATTGGTCGCGCTCGGCGGAGCGATCGGAGCAGTCGCGCGACACGCCTCGAACGAACTCTGCCGACGACTACTCGAAAGCAAGCTCGGTCGCTACTGGCCGCTGAGCACTCTGCTGGTCAACGTGCTCGGCTGCTTCGCGATTGGATGGCTGATGGCGATGTCTCGACGCGAGCAACTCAGCGAAGAGTGGCGATTGCTGCTCGTCACTGGTGGACTCGGAGCGTTGACGACGTTCTCGGCCTTCAGCTTTGAAACACTGATGCTCGCACACGACGACACGTTTGCGTTGGCGTCGCTCAACACGGTGACGAATGTCGTGCTGTGCTTGTTGGCCGTGTGGCTCGGCTGGTGGCTGGGCGGCGGCAAGTGACCTCGATGGCGAGCGGGGGCGTCAGCTCGAAGCGTGCCGGAACGCGGTGCTGTGTGAGTGGACACAGCCGAACGCTGCACGGCCCCCGGTCACCATCGGTCATTTCAAGACAGACTCACCGCAAGACGGCGTCGGCGGCGCGATCTCGGCCGCCAAATCCGAAGCGTCGGTTTGGGAGCAGCCAGCGCGTCTTCCAGTCGTCGCAGTCCATCTTCCGCCGCCAGCCGATAGCACTCAGGAATCGCTGAGCTGAAGATGTTCTCGTCGCGGAAGGATTCAATGCTGCCGCCCAACGACATCACGGTCTGGCCGAGGCGAATCAACTCGGAGGCGGATTCACCGAGACAATGAACTCCTAGAAGTTCCAACGACTCGCGATGAAAGAGCAGCTTCAACATCCCGGTCGCCGCCCCACCAACATCGCCGTGTGAAACGTCATCGAATCGAGCGACACCGACCTCATAGGCGACGAGGTCGTCGCGGAGTTGCTGCTCGGTCGCACCGACCATCGCCAGTTCCGGAACCGTCATCAGCCCACGCGAGATCGGCAGCGTGCTGTTGACCGGTTGCTCGAACGCATGTTGGACCGCTCGTGGGCCAGACTCCATCGAGAGGCTCGCGTGAGACGGAAAGCCGACAACCGCTCCGGCTCCGTAAATGTGTTTGACCCACGTCTGTCCGAATTCGTTGCACCACAAGCGGCCCTGCTCGTCCGGCAGCAATCCGGCAGCAGCAAGGTCTAGCGAGTCAGTTCGTCCGCGCTGACTGGCGGCGAACAACACGCACTCCGCAACCAAACTCTTCCCACCGTCCAAGCGGACGGCTGCACGACCGTCACTCGTCTTCTCGATTGCGTTGATCGAACGGCCCAGCCGGAATCGAACACCGTACTGGACGGCGCTCTCACGGAATGATCGGCAGACCTCGCGATCGCTGAAGTCCAACAGCCGCCGCTGAGCATCCACCACGGCCACACATGTGCCGAGCAACGCAAAGCACGTCGCGCATTCCAGCGCGACCGGGCCGCCGCCGACAACGATCATCGACCTGGGAATGCGATCCAGCGACAGAGCTTCGTCGCTGTCAAAGATCGTCTCGCCATCAAACGGAATCCGGTCGGGTCGCGCCGACTGTGTACCAACCGCCAACAGAATCTTGTCGCCGTGCAAATGCTGCGAACCATTGGCAGCAGAAGTGACTTCGAGTTCGTGAGAACCCTGGAAGCGTGCTGAACCGACGAAGAGGTCAACACCTCGCTCGCGGAGTTGTGCTTCACGGCCAGCGGATTTCTGCGCATCGACTTCTCTCGCGATCTGCCGCAGTTGAGCGATCGTCAACCGGCGGCGACGAGCCATCGGGTCTGTTGAGTGTTGTTGATTCCGAAAGCCCGTCAACAGCAGCGCGGCTTCGCGAAGTCCTGCCAACGTCGAGACGCCCTCCACTTTTGGGGGCGAGACGATTGCCACTCGCTTGTGAAGTCGAACGGCCGCCAGCGCCGCGTCCAAGCCGCTGGTGT
>CAZILR010000748.1:2481-3294 GCA_964539995.1 uncultured Planctomyces sp. | reverse complement strand
CCTGACGCAGCATCTTGCGCAGCTTCTCGCGCGTCTCGGCACCGGCCGGAACCGCTCCTTCGGATACGGCTCCATCTTGCGGTCATTTTCCAGCACGGCGACTGGTCGGAATCCGATGAAGTCGTTGAGACTGTCGATCGCGCCGCTAACGATCCGCTCGGTCTCGTCCCACGGCGAACCTTGAGCCAGCACCGCTTCAAACAGCCGAGCCAGAAACAGCGGCTGCTGGAAGTCCGCGTCGCTGAGATGAAACAGCAAATCTCCGTGATGCCGCCGATAGGCCGGCCAGAGTTCATGAAACGTGAGGTGCAGCACCGCTCGCGCCTGCGCCGAATCCTTGAATGCCGCCGACGTCGTTTCAAGTTCACTCAGCCGCGCGAGCAGCGCCGCCTCGAACGAGTCCCACGGATTCGGCCAGCCCCACTCCGGGTGACAGCGATTCAGTCGATCCTGAAATTTCACATCCGGCTTGCCACCGGAGAAATTCAGATAGCCCAGAATGTCCTGAAACCCGCTGGCGAGTGCGGCATTCGGGACATCCTTCGGGACGCTGGGGGCGGGAGCGTTCTCCAAATTCTCCGGCTCAGGCGGAGTTGTCTCGGCAGAATCCTCAGTTGGCTGACTTCCCGACATAAACGATGCGATTCCCGGCAGGCACAGAAAAACTTTCGAGCGGCAGTTTCGCGAACAGTCGAAGGGTTGGGAAGGATCGCGACGGCTTTGGAGTGCGGTGGGTGCGCCCCCGATGGCGAACCGATGGGAAGGGCGTCGGGTGGGGGAAGCGGGTGGGGGAGGGGGGGGGGGGGGGGGGGG
>CAZILR010000748.1:0-2471 GCA_964539995.1 uncultured Planctomyces sp. | reverse complement strand
AAGGTCACACGAGGCCCGCGAACTTGAGTACTCCCATCACGCCGAGGAACGAGAAGTACACGCCGCCGAACGCCATCAGCACGCGGATGAGGAGGCTGGGACGGAGTTCGCGTGGGAGCAGGATCGTGTTGACGGCGATCGTGTGCCAGCAACTGAAGGCGAACGCGAAGTTGTAGCCGGTCGTCGCCAGTTGGAAGACTTTGGCCGCTCCGCTGCCTGCAAACCAAATGATCGAGAGGCACGCGACCGTGTACGCAACCAACACGCCGAAATAGACGTACTTGATGAACTTCGTATCGAGTTTTCGGAGTTGCGGGAGCGCTGTCCAGCAGACATCGACCCAGCGACGAACGAATCCGTCCACAGTCGAAATCATGCTCGTCATCAGCACGAGGAAGCCGCAGAACAGAGTCGCAATCCGCAGCCCCGACGACCAGCTTGGTCCCGTCAGCCAGGACATCGAAGGCAACGCAGCCAATGTTCCTGGGTTCGGGTTCAGTGCCGTTTTCGCCATTCCTTCCGAAGTCATCGCCGCCACGAGATCCCCATCGACCTCCATACCACGTTGCAGGAAGCCAACGGACAGGATGCTCGGCAAAGAGACGCCGATCAGGCAGGCCATCATCCAGACGCAAATTTGATCGCGAGCGACATGCCGATACCAACTTCTCCATCGCGGCAGCGATTCCTCCGTCACTTTGAAGACGCAGCCGACGTGCGACAACTCGATGCCATGACCGCCAATCACGCTGGGAATCGCGCCGACGTGATGTCCCATGCCCCAGCCTTGGTCACGCGTGAAATTGCTGATCGGCGTGTTGGTCAGTCCGCCGTTGCCAGCGATCGCGGCTAGCCCGGCGATGAAGCCGATCAACGCCCAATCGACTTTCGGCAAGCGGCCCTCGGTGAGCAGCGAGATCACGAAGTTGTCGATGTTGGGACCGTCTCCTTTGCCGTCGCCGTCTTTGTCCACAAACTTGATCGGCTTGCCGTTAGAGTCTTTCTCCCACGCGTCCGGTTTGCCGTCACCGTTGGTGTCTACCGACCTCGGCAGCGTCTCGACGACATCCAGACGACCGTCGCCGTCGAAGTCTTCGCCGGGATCGAGCGTTCCGTTGCCATTCCAGTCTTCACCCGCGCTGACCGGCACGGTGCCAACCTTGAAGAGTCCCGACGCAATCTCGAACCAGTGGGAAGGCCGCGAATAAACCGCCGACACGAACAGCAGAAAGCCGATCACGATGACCAGCTTCGCCGACATGATGACCTTCAACGAGTTGAAGACCTTGCCGCCGATCAACAGCGGAAAAATGCAGAGAAAAAAGATGCCCGTCGAGACAAACTTGTGGAGCCACCAGTGCGTCGTCTCGGCGTTGAACTCCGCGCCGATGAACATCTTCTCGACGACGACCGCCGCGTTGACCACGAGGTATGGGAAGATCGCTCCCCAATCGAGCAGCACATAAAACAGCAGCCAGAACATCGGATGCGGTGGGATGCGGAACTTGCCCGTGAAGATCGGCTCGCCCGTGTAAAGGGCGTACCGGCTGATCTCGATGTTGTAGAGCACCTGCACCAGGATGCTGACGGTCGCGACCCACAACAGTGCCGCTCCGTACTTCGCAGTCACGGCCGGGCCAGAGAGCCACTCGCCGCCACCGATGGCAGAGGCTCCCATGACCAAGCCCGGACCGATCATCGCCAGGATGCTCTGCTTGGTGAATTTCGGAGCGTCGATCAATTCGCCGGTGTCCCAGCGCGGCATGAATTTGGAGCCGGGATGCGGAGCTTCAAACGATGCGGCGGACGAGCGGCTTTGATCGGACATGGAGTGGTGCCCATTCGTTGGTGAGCCGGAGGGGGGGGGGCCCCCGCACACCACCTCCTTATTCTGGGGCGGACGCGCCCCGCGGCGCCGGATCCAGGCCGTCGGCGATCAAGTCGCCGTCCGTGTCGGCTCGCCCCGGGTCCGTGTGGAGCCGCTTCTCGAGCAGGTCCGTCCAGCCGTCGCGTGTCAGATCGCCGCCGGGGCAGCGCGCGACGACATCCCTGCTCTCCTGCGCTTGCCAGCGTCCCCGAACTGACCAAATCAGCGGCGGAACCGGCCGAAGGAAACTGACTTCCGAGCAAGCCTCGGTTTGAGTTCAACCGGCTGTGAATCTGCGCCGATGTTATGGGTCGTAGCGGTCACAGCGGCAACGACGAGGTCAGGAGACCTGCGCCGAGCGCTGTCGCTTCGGCATTTGTTGCCGGCCGCGACAAGGGGGGATCATGGCACAGGCGAGAACAGTCTCGTCGTCGGCACACGACGACGCGGCCCGAGATGGCTGCGCAAACGTGTCCAAATCGGTCGGTCCCCCGCGAGTCACCAAGCTCGACGGAGCACCATGAGCCGCCGACACAGAGCCAACACTGCCGCAGTGTCACTGTTTCCGTTTCTCGACGTGCTGGTCTGCACGATGGGGTCGCTG
>CAZILR010000747.1:0-3303 GCA_964539995.1 uncultured Planctomyces sp. | reverse complement strand
CACACGCGATTCGCCATCACGCGAGCCGTCAGCGGATGATCAGAATGCGTCAGCCAGCGAGCGAACTCCAACCGTCCGCTTTGTCGGAAGGGAACTCGCGGAGAGTCGGCGATCTCGATGACTCTTGGGAAGCCGCGCGGGATTCGCTGGCCGGGCTTGTTGATCTCACCTCGTTCCAACAACGGTGAATTCACGATCCGCTGCCGATCGAGCACGCCCATCGCGAGCGGCAACGCTTGGCCCGACTCGTCCACTTTTTCGAGTTGCCCCTCAATGCCGCCCGACGTCCAGAAGATGCGGAGCGCGTCGCGAATCGAATACTCTTTTTCGGCATCGCCGCCGCTCATGCGAGCTTTCATCGCGGCGGCCATGCGGTCCTTCTGTTCCTTCTTGAGCGACGCGAGCTGAGTCTTCAATTGCTCGACCCGTGGCTTGTCGATGCTCGGATGCAAAATCGGCGCGTCCGCGCCGCGTGGCAGCACCAGCGGGTCGCCGCTGATCCGGTTGGACGGCGAGACCGCCGTACCAAAGTGCGTCTTCGTGCTGGCGAAGACGCCGGCCAGCGCGTAATAGTCCTGCATCGAGAACGGATCGAACTTGTGATCGTGGCACCGAGCGCACGCGACCGAGTTCGCCATGATCGCGCGAGTCACCGTGTCGATCTGCTCGTCCACCACGTCGGCCGCAAATTGAAACGCATTGGCCTCGTCGAGGTTCTTCGGCCCGATGGCCAGGAACCCCGTCGCGATCAGCAGCCTGGCTCGCTCGGCGTCGTTGTCCGATGGCAACAAGTCGCCTGCGATCTGTTCCACCACGAAGCGATCAAACGGCATGTCGGCATTCACCGAGTCGATGACGTAATCCCGATATCGCCAGGCATACGGGAACGAGATGTTCGCTTCCTTGCCGCTCGATTCCGCGAAGCGAGCCACGTCCAGCCAGTGCCGTCCCCAACGCTCTCCAAACTGCGGAGCCGTGAGCAACACGTCAACCTCGGCCGCCAACGCCGCGTCGATCCCATCAGCTTCGATGCGCTTTTGAAACGCGACGATCGCTTCCGGCGAAGGGGGCAGTCCGACCAAATCAAAATGTAATCGCCGCAGCAACGTCGCCGGCTCGGCATCGGCCGACGGAGCGAGACCACTCTCGTCCAACTTCGCGAGAATGAAATGATCCAGCTCGCGCTTCGTCCAATCGGGATTCTTAGTCGCTGTTGGCGGCGGCTTGTGAGCCGTTGGTTTCTGAAACGCCCAGAATTTTCGTCCCGCTTCGATCGTGACCGGCGGAGCCGCTGCGTTTACTGCTTCCTCTTCGCGCGGGTCTACTGCTCCTGAGTTGATCCACGTTTTGAAATCGTTGATGACCGACTCCGGCAGCCGCTCCTTCTTCGGCGGCATCTTGAGATCGGGATCGGCGTGCGAGATCGCCGTCAGCAGCACGCTCTTCTTGGCGTCCTCTGGCACGATCGCAGCCCCGCGATCACCACCCGCTCGAATCCCATTTCGTGAATCGAGCCGCAAGCCACCTTCCGACTTCCCGGACTTCGTGGAATGACACTGATAACAATGCTGTACCAGCACGGGCCGAATCTTGGACTCGAAGAAGGCGGTTGCTTCGGTCGCTTCGTCGGCCGTTGCCGACGAGCCAATTGGCATGAGTAACGCCAACATCAACCATCGCACCTTCACTCGAATGAATTGCCGCATCGCAATGATCTCCGCGAAACTGGCTGACTGGATCACTCTGGAATCTTATGCCGGCGATCCAGAGAACGTGAGTCTCAGGAGAGCGTAGCAGCAAGCTGCCAGCTTGCTGCAGCATCTCCACAAGCTGGCAGCTTGTGGCCACGTGTTGTCCTGTTATTTCGAGCCATCGGGTTTGTTGTTCGGCGGGCGTGGCGGGCCGAAGCCTGGTGGGCCTTGTCCGGGTGGCGGACCAAACGCGGCGTTGAGTCCAGCGATCAGTTCCGCGTTGTCGAGACGGTCATCGTTCCCCTTGTCCCATTGCTTGAACCATGAGCCGAACTGCGCGGCCCATTCGTCCTTGGAGACCTTTTGGTCCTTGTCTGCGTCAGCCACTTTGAGCAGCGGTGGGCCGAGAAACATGCCGGGACCGAAGCCGGCTGGAGGTTTGAATCCGCCGGGTGCCCCGTTCGGCGGAGGACCGAGCGCGTCGTTGAGTCCGCTCTTCAGTTCCTCTTCGTTGAGCGAGCTGTTCTTGTCTTTATCCCAATCGCGCAACCACTTGGCGCTGAGGTCGAGGAACTCCTTCCGCGAGAGTTTTTTATCGTTGTCCGCATCGGCCGCCGCGAGAACTTGTGGTGCGTGAAAATTCCCCGGACCGAATCCACCGCCGGCAGGGCCGCCTCCTGGAGGGCCAAAGCCGCCCGGCCCGCCGCCGTCGGGAGGACCAAAACTCATGCCGGGTGTTTTGCCTTTCGACTTTCCAGCCAACTGCGCGGTGATCGATTCGCGCCGCTTGACGAGGAATGTTTCGAGCGACGGCTGCCCACCGAACATGCCGGGACCGCCGGGGCCGGGACCAAAACCAGGGCCGAAGCCGCCCGGACCTTGCTTCGCTTGAGCTTCCGCCGTTCGCTTGGTTTCTTGAGCGATCAACTCTTTGAGAGCCGCTTGAACGACCGGCAGGTTCTTGGTGGTCTGCCCCTTTTCGCTCAAGCAGTCTTCGGACAACTTTCGCAGGTGATCGCGATACGTCTTGTCGAACTCGTCCCAGGCGAGCAGTCGTTCGATCAGCTTGTTCTCGCCGACGTGCGGATGGCTGATGCTGAGGTCTTGCAACTGCTCGGCCGAACCGGCCATGAAGAACGCTCCCATCGATAAGTCCATGTCCCACGGCAAGAAGACGAACTTGTCAGACTTCGGTGGCAGATAGACGTAGTAGTTGTGGACCTGCGTCAGAAAGCTGTCCATGTTGGCGAGCAGCGTGTTGGCCGCGAGGAAACTTGCGAACTGATCCGTGTTGAGCAGCGAACCGATTTCGCGTCGGAACTGCTCGTCGTCGGCCTTGTGGATCAACCGCGTCAGGTCGATCAGTCGTTGAGCTTCCCCTTTCTTCGGTTTCGATTTCGGCTCGAACCACGAGTACGCCGCCCAGTCCTCCCCTTTGTATTCCAGCCCCTGCGTTCCTTCCGGCTTGAGCAGCATCCCCTTGTCCGTTTGAAAATGCCGCCGCAAGAACGCCTTGTCGATCTCTTCGACCAGCGTGTAGACGCCGAGCGGCTCGCGATCGCATTCGCCATCAATCGTCAGCGAGACTTCGGCGAACGCCGTGCGTGGTGAG
>CAZILR010000746.1:0-3304 GCA_964539995.1 uncultured Planctomyces sp. | reverse complement strand
GGTGTCAGCATGTCGGACGTGACGACGGAGATCACCACCTTGTAGTTGCAGATGATCTTCTGCTTCGCGGCCTCGGCGAACGACAGCGTGTGGACGACGGGGCCGTAAATCTTCGGCCGATTCATCGAATAGACTTCGATTGGTTCGCCCTCGGCATCGCGCCGCCGCAGGTCGTAATGCCGAGGCGTCGCCGTCAGGAACAGCCGTTTGCGAATCGGCAGGTTTTCGTCCTTGAGCGCAAAGCTGAACTTGGCTCCCTCTCGGCCGGCGGTCTTGTGAGCTTCATCGAAAATGCCGATGTCGAACCGTAAGCCACGCGGCATCCCTCGCGCGACAACGTCCGCCGATTGATAGGTCGAGAAAACAATCTTCACGCCCGCGAACGGATGTGTCAGAAAATCTTCGACTTCCTTCGGTTCGGTTTTGACCGGGAATTCTAGCTCCGTGGGTCGCACGACCAACTCGTCAATGCCCTGAGTCACTGACGGGTCCGAGCAGACGCAGAGATAGTTGAAACGATCCCATGTCGTGTTTTTGACCCATTCGCGCAGCGTCTGCCGCAGCAACGCCAGTGACGGTACGAGAACCAAAACCGTCCGCTTGGCGATCACTTCCGCGACCCACAGCGCGACGAACGTCTTGCCCGTGCCGCACGCCATTACGGCGGTTGCTCGGTCTTGTTGCTTCTGCTTCAACGCTGGCAGGATCGCATCGAGCGCTCGCCGCTGATGTGGTTCTGGTGAACTTGGTTTCCGAATCCATCGACGGCCATCAAGCCAAGCGCGGATTGCCTCGAAATCCTCTTCCTCCAACTCATCGAGATCAGTGCCGCGAATGCTGAGGAACCTCGGACGCTTGTGAGCGATTGCGGTGACATCTTCCGAATTCGTGAATAACAAACGATCGTCGCAAAGTTCCGTGGCCGCGAAGAAACCTTTCGTCTCAGTCCATGTCAGCGGTTTTCGGCCGGTGCGAAACTTCACTTGGTAGCCGCGGTACTTGCCCGCCATTGTCTCGACGACTCCATCCGCGCCGATGTCATGCGGCAAGAGCAGCCGTCTGCGAAGAGTTGATGGAAGCGCCTTTTCCGGCCAAACGCGCTTGGCCATCTCGACTTGCTGCGTGGCGAGATACGCCTCGGCGAAAACCTCGAAGGCGTCACCCTTCTGCTTCTCGTCAGCGATGGTTTCGATTTGCCGTTCAAGCTCAGAGAAGCACTTGATGCCTGAAAACAGGCCAAGCGCACGGAATTCAGCGGCTTTGACGTGCCGAGACGCGGTCATGTCGTGGCTTTCCGGAATTGGCTTTGGACACGCAAGGTTGGGGGGCGATTCGTGACGAGCATCCTGCCTGACTGATCTTCAAAGCTCGCGGCGGATCGTCTCTTCTTTGAACAGCACGAAGCCCGCCTTCAGATAGTTGGGCAACGCGGCCGGATGGTCGAGCGTGCAAGTGTGGAGCCAGAAACGGCGAGGCTGGTAGCGCCAGGCTTGGTCGATGGTCCATTGCAGGAACCATTTTCCCAAGCCTTGGCCGATGAATTCTCGCGTCAACCCGAATTGAACGAGTTCGATTTCACCAAGCTGGCGGCGGTCGAGTTCCGCGAAGCCGGCCGGGACACCGGCGACGTGCAGCACATGCAATTCGTTAAGCGGATGCTGGATGACGGCGGCGAGTTCCGCGTCCGAGAGTTTGCGGCGGCTGAGCCAATGAAACTCGCGGCCGACCGCGTTGTACAAATCGCGATACTCGCCCACGGTCGGAACCTGGACATGCAAAACGCTCAGTCCGTCGTAAGGAGCCGGAACGGTGCGGCGCGACGGGCTGAGCATTTCCAAGTAGTAGACGGTGACATCAACGATCTCCAAGAGGGTTGCCTCCTTGATGCCGTGCGAGGCCAGAGATCATTTTGCCGTCAGGCGTTCTCGCAGCGACTTGAGCGCGTTGGCGTTGGTTTCGTTCTCAAATGGATTGGCGTCCGGCGCAGGTGGGGGAGCACCTCCGCCTCCGAATCCGCCGCCACCAAATCCACCACCGCCCCCGCCACGACGGAAGGGGAGGCCGACGGACTCTTGCTTCGCCTTCTGAGCGTCATCGAACAGCGCCAGCAAATCGTTGAATTTCTTTTCGGCCTCGTCATCCGTGAGCGACTTGAGGTCGGCAAACTCCTCCAGTTGTTTGGCGAGTGCCTGACGCTGTTCATCGGTCAGATTCAAAGCGATGTCGCCGGTGAGCAGTTCGAGTTTGCGGACCAAGGTGGTGAGCTGCTGCTTCGGTCGCGGCCCCTGTCCACCACCCATCATGCCGCCCCCCATTCCCATCATGCCACCGCCACCTGGTGGACCGCCCGCGCCGCCCATCATCGCGCCTCCGCCCGGCGGGCCACTTGCACCGCCCATCATTCCGCCGCCCCCACCTCCCATCGACGTGCCAGAGTTGATCGTCGAAGTATCGACTTGACCGACGGATTCTGCCTGTGGCTTCTGAGTGACCTGAAATCCCATCGCCTGCACACCAGCGGCAGCACCAGCAGCTCCGAGCAAGACACCGACAACCCCTGAGATCAACCAAGTCGTGGCGTCTTGCTTTGTCTTTTGCTGGCGAGTGACCCAAGCCAACACAAAGACGGTCAGCAATCCCAGAGTCAGCACATAGGAACTCACTGCCTCGAAGCCAAACATGAGCGACTCACTTTCAAGACGGAGGAACAAGAAACGTCGCTGACCGAGATGGATGCAGGGTTCCGGCCAACCGTGGTGAGGCCAGTGTATCTGTCACTCGCGAGAGCGACAGTCATCACGAGGCCGGCTCTTGTTGGAGCGATCGCGAAGTCAGCGGCGGTTCGTCGGCATGAATCAGGTTGAGGGCTGGCTTGGTCTCAGCCGGCATCGACGGAGTCAAGGTGACCGCAGGTCGCAATCGGAACAAGCGGACGAGTGCCGCCTTGGAATCCATTGCCAAACTGAACGAGACCGGCACCAAGAACAATGTGAAGACGGTCGAAGCGATCAAGCCGCCCAACGTCACGCTGCCGAGACCGCGATAAAGCTCGCTGCCGGCACCCGGAGAGACGACGAGCGGAAGCAAACCGAACAGGCCGATGAGCGCGGTCATGAAGATCGGGCGGATGCGTGTGCGAACACTTTCGAGAATCGCCGCGTGCGGAGCCATGCCGTCTTCGCGGATGTGAACGAGCGCTTGCTCGACAATCAGGATCGGGTTGTTGACCACCGTGCCGACCAGAATGATGAAGCCGACCATCGTCAGCATGTCCAGCGGCTGCACATGTCCCGCTGGCTTCAGA
>CAZILR010000745.1:0-3316 GCA_964539995.1 uncultured Planctomyces sp. | reverse complement strand
TCGGTGAGCGCAGGATCGGGCCTCGGCGGCCTCATCACGCTCGGCAGCTTTGTGGCGGGCAGCGTGCTCGGCACCGATGCCATCGTGCTGACGCAAGGCAACCTCAACGGCAGCGTCACCGCTGGCAACGACGCAGCCGCCTTCTCGATCGGCGACTTCGGCGGCAGCCTCTTCGCAGGCAACGACGCCACCGTCGCCAGCTTCGGCAACTTCCTGTCCTCCGCCTCGGTGACTGCGAACCGCGACATCACCGACATCTGGGCCGTCGGCGATATCAACGGCTCCTTCACCGCCACAAGAAACATCGGCGAGATCATGAGCTACGGCTCGATCAACGCGAACTTCACCGCGACCGGCACGACGGGGGATTCCGAGACCGGCAACATCGCCAACGTGACCGCCGTTGGCGGCATCGCCGGCAACTTCACCGCCGGAACCTCGATCGGCAACCTACTCGCCGGAGGAGCCATCAGCGCGACGCTCACCGCGCCAACGATCGGCAGCGTCACCACGAACGACTCCGCAACCGCCAGCCTCACTCCACCCGCTGGCCCCACGTCCGCGACCGCGACGGTGCTCGCCGCGCTGGCAACCGCTCAGGGAATGCTGACCACGGCGGTCAATGACTACTTCAACGACGCGACTCTAGTCCTGAGCAACGCCAACACCGCGCTCGGCAACGCTCAACTTGACGCGACCAACGCTTTCAACGCCGCGTCCGGCAACCTCGCCGCCGACAACACACAACTCCGAACCGACGCGACCGACGCTTACAACGACACGGTCAACTCGACCAACAATGCCTACAGCGACGCTCGAAACGCTGCGTTCATCGCGTGGAACGACACCACCGCTGCTGCCATCGATATGGCCAACGACGCGAACAACACCAACACGAATGCAGTGATTCAATCTGGCGATGCTGTCAACAGCTTGGACGCTCAGCTTGCAGACATCGCGAACGCGATGGCCCAAGCGGATATCGACATGCCGAACGTGCAGAATCAACTCGCCACCGAAAACGCCGCAGCAATCGCGTTGCATCAAGTTAATTGGAACAACGCTGCGTTGCTGCAAATGGCACCACCTCCAATGAACGCGAATGATCCCTTTCGAGAACCCACTTTCATGGATGGCTACCTCCACTTCTTGTTGAACGGGAACGATAATCCGATCGACATCTGGGATCATTTGTTGAACATTGGAGAAGGAGCCGCAATCGGAGTGGCTACAACAGCCGGTGCCACTGTCATAGCACTGACTTTTCCCGTAACTGCTCCGATTATTTTTTACGGCGGCATTTTCATGACGGGAGTCGGTTTCAAGAATTACATTAGCGAGTTCGGTGCGCTCTCCACCGGTCAACATGAGCGATTTTGGGGCAATGTCATTGGAAGCGTGGCAACAGGTTCATGGATATATTTCAACGCCCCGCAATTCCATTACACCACACCAGAGAATGCAGTCAAAATTCGAGGCAGTCAGATTCAATCACCTGTTTGGTCGACCAACATTCCGCCAGAAATCATGACACACTCCATTGCTGGACCATTTTTCAAAATCTGGATTGGTTGGATCGGTCCCTACAAGACAGGTCCGTGGATGTATGCACCGCTAACGGAGGTTTTCCCGGTTCCCGCAGGACGACCTTCGTTCCTCAAAATATTTCAATTTGTTTCGGACAATCCGGTAACGATTCCGGACTGAAGACGACGGAGAACATACATGGCTTTGACGCACGATAAGCGAAAAGAACATCGAACGCTCATTGGCGTCATTGTTTGCGTCGTCGTCATTCCGCTACTCGGAATTGGCCTTCATCTTACTTGGCCTGCGGTCGGATGGTTACGAGGAATCGCCTGCGGACTGGTGCTTGTCCCGGTTGTCGTTTTGTTGTCCACGATGTTTGTCTGGTTCACCAAACCGAATGGTGGATCGATCGTAAATGGCTGGTGCGTCATATTGCCGATTCTCGGCGGCATCTTTGGTGTCGATTTTGGGTGGCGTGCCGTGTTATGGGCAGTTGCTGGATTTGTCATGCTAGGACTACTTGGTTTGAAAGAGAAAAAGGGGTCAGGTCTCATTGAAGAGAGAAAATTAAATAAATAGACCTGACCCCTTTTCTGCTCCTTTTCTGCTCCCCAGCGCGGCACCCCGTTCGGTTCCACTCAGTGGCAAGTCCGGACGGCAAAACGGCTTGGTCTCGAGTGGACCATTCGGCCTCGAGGAAGACCTCGCAAAGAGTCCAACAGCGAATAAGAGCTGCGTCCCCCTTCCCTCCTTTCCCTTTCTTTCTTCTCCAACCGTTGCCGCTTCTGCGCTCGGCGCGGGTCTCTCGACCCCGCCGCTTCGTTGGACCGTAGGTCTCCTCGAATCGTGGGAGACCTACGGTCCAGCCCAGGTGCGGGGTCAGGAGACCCGCGCACAGCGCGGCCCGCCGGATTGCGTTGCCGAAGCTCGCTCACCAAGATTCGAGCCTTGACGCCGCGCTCGGCGCGGGGGTTGGCGAGCCGGTCGGCGTCAGCCTCCGGACTTTTGAGAGTTGAGACGTCCGGGGGCAGACGCCTCCCGGCTCGCTAATTTCGTTGCGGCTGCGCCGCGTTAGGAATCTCGAATGACGATGCCGTGGCCCGACTCGGATGTCTGTGCGGATGATTTGTTGCGTGTTGCGATCGACGCGGCGCGCGAAGCGGGAGCGATTCTCAAGGACTGGGCCGGGCGATTCACGATCACGGAGAAGAGCCAGGCGAATCTTGTGACCGAAGCGGACTTCGCCTCGCAGAAGGCAATCCACGAGCGGATTCACGGACGCTTTCGCGACCACAACTTTCTGGGCGAAGAAGGTCTCGCCGAGACGAACAGCGACTCGCCGTGGCGATGGGTGATCGATCCGCTGGACGGGACGTCAAACTATGTGCATGGCTTCCCGTACTACGCGGTCAACATCGCCGCTGAGTTCGGCAAAGAACTGATGATCGCGGTGACCTTCGATCCGAACCGCGATGAATTGTTCACGGCGGTGAAAGGTCGCGGCGCGTTCGTCAACGGGAAGCCGATCCGGCCGACTCGAGTGACGACTCTGCGAGACGCAATGGTTGTGGCTAGTTTGCCGGTCGCCTGTCGGCCGGATCATTACGCCGTCAAGCAATTGCTCAATGTGATGCCGCATGTGCAGACGGTGCAGCGAACTGGATCGGCCGCGCTCAACTTGGCGTATGTCGCGGCTGGCCGGATGGATGCGTTCTGGTCCGGCAGCCTCAAGCCGTGGGATATGGCGGCTGGAATTATGCTCGTTCAAGAGGCCGGGGGCCGAGCC
>CAZILR010000744.1:0-3319 GCA_964539995.1 uncultured Planctomyces sp. | reverse complement strand
CGCTCCCGCGAGGCGGCTACGTTCACGCGATCGGCTGTTTTCTTGCCACATTCGGCGCGGTGATCCATTGATAAAACCGAATTCGGAATCTGAAGCGATTGGCGGCTCATCCGAGCGAGGGCGGCTGTTTTGGATGCTTTGGTCGGCGACGGCCGCCTTCGCCACCTACTTTTGCATGTACGCCTTTCGCAAGCCGTTCACCGCCGCGAGTTATCAAGACAGCTTCGTCTGGGGGATGAAATTCAAAGACGTGTTGGTGTGCTCGCAGGTGTTCGGCTACCTGGTCTCGAAATTCATCGGGATCAAAGTGGTCGCCGAGATGCCGCCGCAACGTCGCGCGATCGGGTTGCTGGTGCTGGTTGGCTTCGCCGAGATCGCGCTGGTGCTCTTCGGTCTGGTGCCGCGACCGTGGAACGTGGCATGTTTGTTCTTGAACGGACTGCCGTTGGGGATGGTCTTTGGGTTGGTGGTCGGATTCCTCGAAGGCCGGCAATTGACGGAAGCAATGGCGGCCGGGCTGTGTGCGAGCTTTGTCCTCGCGGACGGAGTGACGAAGTCGCTGGGAACGTGGCTACTGAATTGCGGCCTCTCGGAAGAGTGGATGCCGAGCGTGGCCGGTTTGATGTTCGTGGCTCCGCTGTGCGTGTCGGTCGCGATGCTGAGTCGCATTCCGCCGCCGGCCGCTACTGATGTCGCGGCTCGGACGGAGCGTGTTACGCTCGGCCGTGCCGAACGGTGGTTGCTGTTGTCGAAATACGCGGGCGGACTGTCATTGCTGGCGGTGATGTATCTGGCGATCACAGTGCTGCGCAGCTTTCGAGCCGACTTCGCTCCGGAAATTTGGCGAGGGCTGAGCGAAGAGGTGCAGTCCAGCACCTACTCGCGATCCGAGTTGTTGGTCGCGATTGGCGTGCTGATCGTCAACGGCAGCGCGGTGTTGATCCGCGACAACCGCCGAGCGTTGTTTGCCTCGCTGGCAACGTGTGCCTCTGGATTTCTTTTGATCGTCGTTGCGTTGCTGAGTCAACAAGCGGGCTGGCTGAGCGGCTTCTCGTTCATGGTGCTGCTGGGCTTGGGGCTGTATCTGCCGTACGTCGCGATGCACACGACCGTCTTTGAGCGACTGCTGGCGACGACTCGCGAACGAGGTAATCTCGGTTTTCTGATTTACGTCGCCGATGCCTGCGGTTATCTGGGCTACGTCGCCGTTGTGCTCTTTCGGAATCTCGCGGCCCCCGGCGATGACGCGCTGCGGTTCTTCATCACGACGTCCTGGATCGTCACGGCCGTTTCGCTGACGTGCCTCGCTGGGAGTTGGTGGTACTTCGCCGCTCGCTGCTCACGGCCGGAGGCGACAACCAACACTGCCGAGGTGCTGGCATGACAAACTCGCTCGCGGCCGTGTTCGATGGTCACCCCGGTGTGTTGGAACTGCGCGAGTTTCCGACACCAGTGCCCTTGGCCGGAGAAGTTGTCGTCCGAGTGCTCGGTTGCACGTTGTGCGGCAGTGACCTGCATTCCGTCGAAGGCCGTCGCCGCGTGCCGACCCCGACGGTGCTCGGACACGAGATCGTCGGCGAGATCGTCGCGATCAACGAAGTGGCTCCGCGTGTGGACTTTTCAGAGTCGGTGTTGCGAGTCGGTGATCGCGTCACCTGGGCGATTGTGGCGAGTTGCCGCAACTGCTTTTATTGCCAACGCGACTTGCCTCAGAAATGTTTGAACGCGGTGAAGTACGGTCACGAGGCGTTGCGTCCGGGCCGCGAATTGCTCGGCGGCTTGGCGGACCATTGCCTGCTCGTCCCCGGCACCGCAGTCGTGCGATTGCCCGACGATGTGCCGCTCGAAGTCGCCTGTCCCGCAAGTTGCGCGACCGCGACGATCGCGGCCGCCATCGAATCGCTCGGTGAACTGCGAGACCGAACTGTGCTTGTGCTCGGATCGGGAATGCTCGGACTGACCGCGTGCGCGATGGCCAAGGTTGCTGGTGCGACGACGGTGATCGCGGCAGACATCGACGCGAATCGCCGTCAGCAAGCGTTCGCCTTCGGAGCGTCCCACGCGGTCACGCCCGACGCGCTGAGTGAACTGGTTCCGCAGATCACCAACGGACACGGCGTCGATGCCGTGTTGGAATGTTCGGGATCGCCGTCGGCGTTTGACGCCGCTCTGCCACGGATGCGTCTGGGCGGCACGATCGCGTTGATTGGCTCGGTGTTCCCGACCGCTCCCGTGCCGCTGGCCTTGGAACAGATTGTTCGCCGCAACCTCACACTGCGAGGCATCCACAACTATCAGCCCGCGCATCTGCAAGCCGCCGTGGAATTCCTCGCGAATCATCACTCGCAATTCCCGTTCGCGAGCCTCGTCTCCGAATGGCTTCCGCTTTCTGATGCTCCCGCCGCCTTTGCTCGCGCTCGCGAGTCCCACAGCGTCCGCATCGGAGTCCGCCCGTGACGACACCATTGTCAGTCGATAGAAAACTCCACTGAAATGTAACCCGAAGCGTCAGCAAGGGAGCGAGAGTTTCAGAAGGCTTGGTTCCTCACTCACGCTTCGAGTTGGGTTTGAAATGGTCCAGTGAAATGACAAGCAAAACCGATTGCAGACAAATGAGCCGACTCCTCACCGTCACGCTGCTGACATTTTTTTGTGTGGCATCCGTTCGCGCGGCGGACACTCCGACGCTCACGCCGGATGCCGCTGGATTTCAAAAGATCGTCACCCCGTTCATGAAATCACATTGCGTGCGCTGTCACGGACCAACGAAGCAGGAGGGCAACTTTCGCGTCGATCAGCATCTGAAGAATGAGTTCGTCGATCCGGCCACGAAGGAGAAGTGGGGCGAGGTCGTCAACGTGCTCAACAGCCACGAGATGCCCCCCGAAGGAGAGCCGCAACCGAAATCCGATGAGGTCGCGAAGGTCGTCGATTGGATCACCGAGCAAATGGTGCGTGCCGAACTGGTTCGCCGCGACGGACAGATCGTGCTGCGACGGCTCAATCGGGACGAGTACCGCAACACGATTCGCGACTTGATCGGCATCGACTTTGATGTCGCGGCGTTTCCACTCGATCCGGCGTCGGGTGGCTTCGACAACAACGGCAAGGCTCTGACGATGTCGCCGCTGCTCACCGAACTGTATCTCGACGCGGCTCGCAAGATTTTGGATCGAGCGCTCGTGGAAGGGGGCCAGCCGCCAGCCATCAAGTGGCGGTTTGAAATCGACAGCGGCGACAACGACTCCAATCGGAAAATCTACGACAAGCAAAACGTGATCGTGAACGGCGGCAACAACCCGGTCAAAGACGGATTCAA
>CAZILR010000743.1:2425-3321 GCA_964539995.1 uncultured Planctomyces sp. | reverse complement strand
ACGTCGGCCGACAGTGCTTCAACCGTGCGGGCTGCGTTGCGATACGCTCGCACGCGGAACGGGTTCGCGCCGTCGAGTTCGAGCAAGTCGGCGAGTTCCTCGAAGATGCGGGCGACTTCGACGTTTTGCATGGCGACGTCCGACGTGAAAGAAGCCCGACTTCAGGTTGAAGCCGGGCTTCTGAGATTTCAGATTTGAAATTTCAAATCCGCTACTTCGCACACTTCGAGAAATACTCTTGGCTTCCCTTCGGGTCCGGTTTCATCGACGCGGAACCGGGCTTCCAGTTGGCCGGGCAGACTTCGCCGTTGGTCTCGAAGAACTGCAAGGCATCAAGCATTCGGAGAGCCTCGTCCACACTGCGGCCCAGCGGCAAATCGTTGACCAGCGCGTGACGCACGACGCCGGACTTGTCGATCAGGAACAAACCTCGCAGCGCGATGCCCGCTCCTTCGATAAGCACGCCGTAATCGCGAGCGATCGACTTGGTCAAGTCGGCGACCAGCGGATACTTGATCTCGCCGAGGCCACCCTTGTCGCGCGGCACGTTCGTCCAAGCCAGGTGTGTGTAATGGCTATCGACCGATACGCCGAGCACTTGGCAGCCCCGCTTGGCGAATTCGTCCGCCTTGTCGCTGAACGCGGTGATCTCGGTCGGGCACACGAACGTGAAATCGAGCGGGTAGAAAAACAGAACGACGTACTTGCCGCGGTATTCAGACATCGTGATCGGGCGGAATTTTCCGCCGTCGAGCGCCGTTGCGGTGAAATCGGGAGCAGTCTTTTGCACGAGAGTCGGCACAGTTGCACATCCTTCATGTAGGGTGGGGGGGGGGGCGGGACCCCCCCCCCCAAACAATTAAAAAAGTGGGGGGGGGTGGGAGGCCCACCCACCC
>CAZILR010000743.1:0-2415 GCA_964539995.1 uncultured Planctomyces sp. | reverse complement strand
CTGGCGAGACGCCAGTGGCACCCGGCGCGTGGGTCTCGTCCCTCGACCCACCCTGCTTTCGAGCGATTGACCGTATTTTGGCTGCGAGCCCGAAGACTGCAACGCACGCGGCAGATTAGCTCAGCCTCTTCAGCTTCGAGATACGTCCAGTCCCGACCCATTCCGCGACGAAAATACTGCCGTCCGCCGCGAAACAAGCGTCGTGCGGATGCACGAATTTGCCGTCGATCCACTTCGACTTGTCGCCGCGAATCTGCCCACCGTCTTTCGCGGTGATGCGAGCCACGTCCTCGCCCAGTCGAGCGACGACTTCGTTCTTCTCGTTGAGCAGTGTGACGCGCGCGTGCAGCTCGGGAATGCAAAGCAGGTTCTTCCAAGTCTCGGCGTTCGCGGGCAGACCGAATCCTTTGATCGTTTCGAGATACTTGCCGTCCATCGAAAAGTATTGCAGCGTGTGGTGAGCGCGATCGCAGACCACGATGGACGGAGTTCGTCCCTCGCGCTTATCGACCCACACGCCGTGTGGAGTCCGAAACTTCCCTTCGCTGTCACCGACGCCGCCGAAGCAGCTCAGCCATTTGCCATCCTTGTTGTAGCGATGGACGTAGGAGGCTCCGTAACCGTCGATCAGCAGGAACCCGCCGTCGTCGAGAAACGCAAAATTCGTGGGCAAGAACCGATTCGGTCCCCACACCTTGTCCCGTTCCGGTCGATCTTCCGGCCGAGTGTTCTCGCCGGGCGCATACACGCCGGACTCCATCGGCGCGTATTGCTGCCAGACGATCCCGCCCTTCAGATCCATCTTGGCGAACGTCTTGAGATGCTGGTACGCGCAGACGTAGAGAAACTCCTCGCTCCCCTCCTGACGAATCTCGATGCCGTGACCTCCACCTTGAAACTGAGCACCGAACGCGCGAATGAACTTTCCTTCGGAGTCGAACACGAAGATCGACGGGTGATCTTTCAGATCAGCGCGTCCTTCGTGGATGACGTAGAGGTTGCCGGCCTTGTCCACGGCGACATTGTGCGTCGTCTGCCACGAGTATTTTTCGGGAAGCTGTGGCCACTCGTGCTGGACCTCGAAACGGTGTTCACCTTCGCCGACGATCAGCGGCTTATCGGTTTTGCTGGCAGTGACAACGGCGGGAGCCGCCACAATCGCGGCGGCAGTGGTCAAGAATTGGCGGCGTGACAAGGACATGAGCAGCTCCTTGGGTCAGAGGAAAACAATTACCGCAGCACGCGGTCAAACAATTCGTAAGCCTGCTGCCGCATCTCAGTCGGAAAATCGTGATCGCAGTCTGGATGCTCGACGCGCAGCCGGTCTTCGTGACCGTACAGCTTGAAAACCTCACGAGCGGCCGCAGCCACGCGGTCCACGCTGTCGTGTCGGAAATTCGAGTCCTTCAGCGGTGCGATGATGAGCACATGACGCGGGGCGAGTGAACCGACGAGTTCATGGAAGTCGAACGGAATGTCCTGCAAGCGGCCGCGATACTCGGCCAGCTTGAGCATGTACCGCGTCTGGCACCAACCCTTTTCCGGGAACCAGTTCTTTTCGTTGCCGTCGTAGTAGTCGAGGTACGAATCCAGCCCGCAACTCGTGACGACCGCCTTGATCCGGTCATCGAAGAACGCCGTGTACACCGAATTGTGTCCGCCAAGCGAATGCCCGATCGTCCCGAACGCTCCGGCCTTCACGAACGGTAGCGACTCCAGCAGATCAAGCCCGCGCATGTTGTCCCATACCGCTTTGAGCGTCCCGCTCTCCCAACCAAGAGCCTTGATGTCCGGCTGGTACTTCGCGAGCAGCGGATAATTCGGCGCGAGCGTCACGAAACCTCGCTCGGCCAGTTCACTGGCATACTGCCGATTCGGACGGCCGCCGAGACCGACGACAACTCCATGACCGACGACGTTATCCGTGCCGTGCAGACACAGCACACCCGGAGCTTTTTTGCCATCACCGCTGAGCAAACTCTTCGGCACACACAAATACGCCGGCACGCGCGAGCCCGGCTCCGAGGCATACGTCACGAACCGTCGGACGTAACTGCCGCAATCGACTTCCTCCTCGACCTTCATGTCGAGCGAACAGCGCTTCTCCTGGCCGGGCAACTTGCCCATCACCGCCTGTGCGCCACGAACGATTTCATCACGACGCTTGAGCCAATCGGCCGGCGTCTTCACCGGCACTTGTTCGTTGTTCGGCCCGCGATAGACCAGCAGCTTGTCGCGTGGCAATCGCGGAGTCGGAGCTTCAGCGGATTGGCACAGTGACGACAATACGCCGACAACGAACAGGCCCATCAACGGTGCGGAACGAAACATGGCTCACCTCAATTCGTAGGGTGGGGGGGGGGCGGGGGGGCCCCCCGCCCCGGAGGAGGGGGGGGGGGGGGGGGGTAGAAGAGC
>CAZILR010000742.1:0-3323 GCA_964539995.1 uncultured Planctomyces sp. | reverse complement strand
TAGGTCCGACAGGCCGATCACCGGCGTGGTGCAGTTCTGTCGAGACTCTTGCACCACGAGCGCCAACTCGTCGAGGTTCCCTGGCCAGGCGTATTCACGAAGTTGTGGCCAGACCGGATCGGCGAAGCCTCCAATTTGTCGGTCGGCACCGCGGTTTTGCGATTCGAGGAATGCCTGAGCCAACGGGATCAAATCGTCGCCACGTTCTTGCAACGAGGGAATTTCGATGGTCAGCGTCGTGACGAGAAAGAAGAATTCGGAGAGCAGTCGCTCGTCATCGACGGCGTCTTGGAGCCGTTCCGTGCTCGACGACATCAGACGCGGCAAGGGCATCCTTCGAGAGGCATTCGCGGCGGCGTCTCCGAACTCCGTCAGCAGTCGCTCTTGGAGATCGCGCGGCAGGCACTCGACGTCGATCAGAAACAATGTTCGCGGCAGCAACGCGCCGACGGGCAAGTCCTCAGCTTCGGGGTGCAGCAGTCGCTTCAGTGTTTGCAACAACGAAAACGGCGATTCGCGGCAGTCGAGCGGTACGAACGAGCCAACGTGCGACTCGCCTTCCTGGTGAATGGCTCGCGCGAGGTGCTCTTTGCCGACTCCTCGCGAGCCGACGAAATGCACTGGGACGGTCGTGTTTCGTGCAACGCTGACTTGCTCGATCACTCGTCGCATGGCGGGACTGCGAGCAATGATCGTCTTCAAACCGTACTTCTGTCGGAGCGACCAGCGGAGCGTCGAAAGCTCGGCGTGATACCGCAGCGCGAGCGACATCGGTTGCGACGAGGTCGGTGTTGGCAGCGGCGAAATGATTCCCAGAACGCTCGTGATTCGGTTTTCGCCTTCACGCACGGGAATGAATCGGATCAGCTTTCCGGTCGGCGATCCCGTTTTGTTGGGGACATAGACCGGGACGTCCAGTTCTTCCCCCGCCAGGCAATCCGGAGGTGGGCACAATGCCGTGGCCAGTTCGCGAATCGAACGCGAGTCGGCATCCGACGCGAACTCGACCATCTCGCCGACAATCTCATCGGCCGTCCAACCGGTCAGTTGTTCGCAGCCCGCGTTGAAGAAGAGGACTCGGCGCGACGCCGAGACCAAAAAGACCGGCGTCGTCGCGGATTTGAGCCACGTTTCCAGTCGAGTCTTCTTTTTTCCGGTGCGTTCACGCATTGCGGGAACCCTGGTTTTTGGTAGATGTGCCAGTGATCGGTCGCGGGCGGGACCGATGCAAGAATCGCCGGACATGTCGCAGTAGCATAGCGACCGACGAGAAAATCACTCGCACCGACGGGGTGGTTGGATAGAATCTCGCCGCCCTTTCTCGACCGGAGGTTGTCATGCCGGAATTTGATCGTTGGGTGCAGAGATATGTCCGCCGAATCAGTGCCGGTGAGTTCTTGCGTGACGCGGCGGAATGGCTGGCGGGATTTTGTTTCGTGTTCGGCGTCACGGTGCTCGCTGTGAAACTTCGCTGGCCGAATCTGTGGCCGCATGTGCTGTGGCTGATCGCCGCGAGTGTCCCCGTGACCGGTGTGGCTTGGTGGATGTCACGGCGTCGGCGATTGAGCCGGCAGGATGCCGTTGCGATGCTGGATCAAAAATTGGCGGCGGGTGGATTGCTGATGACCCTCAGCGAACTCCCCGGCCCGGCGTGGAAGGCGCGATTGCCTCAACTCGAATCGTTGTGGCGGCGCGCGTTGCCGACATTGCGTCCCGTGCGATTCGCACGAGTGCTGGTCCTGCCGATCGTGTTCGCGGTGGCAACGTGCCTCGTACCTCTCCGCGACATCAACGAGCCGGTCGTTGAGGGAGCGGTCGCTCAGCAGACAATGCAGCGGCTTGAAGAGTTGATGCAGCAGCTTGAAGAGGCCGAGGTCATCAAGCCGGAAGAGAAGGAGAGCGAGCAACTCAAGGAGGAGATGCAGAAGCTGAGCAACGAGACCAAAGAAAAACCGCTGACTCACGAGAAGTGGGAGACGGTTGATGCTCTGCAGGAGCGGCTGAAGGCGAAGCTCGAACACCAGGCGAATCTGATGACGCAAGCGTCCGACTCGTTGGCCGCGCTGAGCGAGGCGCTGAATCAACTCGGTCAATCGGGCGAGACGAAACTCTCGGATGAGCAATTGCAGCAACTCGAAAAGGAAGTCGCGAAGGCGATGCAGGAGTTGGCCAAGGGGGGCTCATTCGGAAAGTTGTCCCCTGCACTGCAAGGCAAGCTCGGCGAGATGGCCAAGTCGGGACAGTTCAAACTTCCGCAAGACGCAGCCGAGCGTGAAGCTCTCGCGGAAGAACTCCAAAAATTTCTCGACAAAGAATCTCAGAAGCTGTCCGAACTCCGCAAGAAGTGCGAGGCGTGCCAAGGCAAGTGCGATAAGGACGGCGAGTGCCGCGGCAATTCTTACAGCCTTGAGAAAGGGGAGAAGCGAGACGGCCGCCCCGGTCGAGGCGGCGTGAACGAGGGACGCGGTGACGCCGAACTAGAGTTTGGTGACATGTCGAGCGCACAAGGGACGAAATTCAAAGAGACGATTCTGCCACCGGGTTATCTCGACAAGCCGCGTGACGAAATTTTGTCGATCACGGCGGCCTCGCCGGAGGTGAAGCCGGTGGAGTCGGCTCCGCGAAATGCGGCTCGGCCAAACGAAGCGGTCTCCGGCAACGAAGCGTGGAACCGCAACGTCCGCCCGCGACATCGCAACGCCGTGAAGAGTTATTTTTCCGAGAAGAAGTAGAGGTCGCCGTCATCCGTACCACGACCGTTAGGGAGTGGTTTGAGTTGCCACCAAAGGCCGCTCCCTAACGGTCGCGGTGGCTGGGTTGATTCACACTCAGAAAGTCACATCTTGCCAATGGACGCATCTGCCAAAGATCCGCTTTTGACGCCGTCGGAAGTCGCGGAAGCTCAGCAATTGCTGCAACGGCTGATCGACGGACTGAATTCGGCGATCTTGGGCCAACCGCAATTGATCGAGCAGGTAGTCATCTGTTTGTTGTCACGCGGGCACATGTTGCTGGAAGGCTTGCCGGGACTGGGCAAGACCGAGTTGGTCAAATCGCTGTCGGCATTGTTGGGACTGTCGTCGCGGCGCGTGCAGTTCACGCCGGACTTGCTCCCCAGCGACATCATCGGAGCGCCGATTCTCGAAGATCGAAATGGCAGTCGTAAGCTGGTGTTCCATCTCGGCCCAATCTTCGCCAACCTGGTGTTGGCGGATGAAATCAATCGCGCGACGCCGAAGACGCAGTCCGCGCTGCTGGAAGCGATGCAGGAGCACCGCGTGACGGTGATGGGTGAAACGCACCCGCTGCCGCAGCCGTTCTTC
>CAZILR010000741.1:0-3323 GCA_964539995.1 uncultured Planctomyces sp. | reverse complement strand
TTCAACACTCCCTTGTCGCCGAGCTTCAACGACCGGCGGCTCTTCGCGCTGATAATTCCGAAGGTCACCGATTGGCTCAGCCCAAACGGACTACCGACCGCCAGCACCGGATGCCCGATCTCGGACTCATCGCTGTCGGCCCATGACGCCGCAGTAAGTCCCTCGACCGGCACCTTCATCACCGCAATGTCCGAGGCTGCGTCATCCCAAACTCGCTCTGGATGCACCTGGCGACCGTCGGGCAACGTGACTTTGATTTCCTTCAATTCAGAACCCGCGATGACGTGCCGATTCGTGACGACGTACTCGCCGGCCATGTGCGTGCTCTTCACGATGACGCCCGATCCCGTCTCCTCGACTTCGCCGCGCAACACGGTGCGATGAACGCTTTCGATGTGGACGACGCTCGGAGAAATCTGCTTCGAGATTTTGGCCATCACTCGGCCGGCGTCCCGCAGCGCGTTCGTGCCACTGTCGAGATCCAAGTCCACCCCACGTCGCGGATCGGCGTGCGATCGCTCGAACGCGACCCAACCGCCGACGAACGCAAACACTCCGCACAGCACGATCGTGGATCGAACTCGCATGGTCGCTCCTCCGCTCTAAAAACGGTCCTCCTCGGTTGATCGTCGGATGGCGCGATCTCAGCGAATGGAATTGCCGTGACGATCACTCGCGAGACGCAAGTCGTGCCTGCGATGCCGGACGGGCAAGACGTTCGGGTTCGGCAAACTGTGACGATGCTGAAATGACACGGTGACAAGGTGAGGGGGTGACAAGGTGAAACAGACATGCCCCTCACTCCTTCACCTTGTCACCGTGTCACCCCCTCACCTTGTCACCGGCTAACCGCGCGGATGACACCGCGCATGCACCGCCTTCAGTCGGGAGTGCTCGACGTGCGTGTAAATCTGCGTGGTCGCGATGTTCGCGTGCCCCAGCAGTTCTTGCAGAGCACGAATCTCCGCTCCACCAGCCAGCATGTGTGTCGCGAAGCTGTGCCGAAACGTGTGTGGGCTGACCAGCTTGCTGCACCCCGTCCGCGCCGCGTACTTTTTCACCAGATGCCAGATCATGATCCGAGTCAGCCCGGTCCCACGCCGTGTGACAAACAGCCAATCGGCCTCTCGTCGCCCGACAAGCTGCGGCCGTTCGTGTTCGAGGTACGCTTCCAACGCCAATCGAGCGACCGGGTTCAGACCGACGATCCGCTCTTTGTTCCCCTTGCCCAGGCAGCGGCAGAAATTCTCGTCGAGCCGCACATCCTTCACTTTCATGTTCGAGATTTCCGAAGCTCGGCAGCCGGTCGCGTACAGCATGCTGAGCAGCGCCCGATCCCGCAGCGGCTGTCGGTCGTCCGCCATCGGAGCCGCAATCAACTGATTGACCATCTCCGGCGAAAGCACTTTCGGCAGATTTTGCCACAACTTCGGCGAACTCATCAGGTCCGCGACGCTCTCGGCGAGAATCCCTTCCAGCACGAGATACCGAAAAAACATTTTGATCGCGACCAGATGCCGCGCGATCGTACTGGCCGCGAGCTTCCGCTCGTGCAACCACTGTAAGTGGCCGGTCAGAGTGCCGAGATCGACCTGATGCAAATTCGCCGGCCCGTGCTCGCGAAACCATTCGGAGAATTGCAGCAAATCCGTGCGATACGCGGCGAGCGTGTTCTTCGACATCCCACACTCCGCCTGCAAGTACGTCACAAACGCCGCAACCTGACTCGACAGGTCCGCCGGCTTTGCGGCGGTGGTGGCAGTGGAAATCATGGGGCGACGGCGTTCGGGCATCGGGTGTCTCCTGCCGTCAGTTATCGTCATTCCGAACGGCGAGATTCGCCATGAGTCTCCTCGCTTCGCCAGACTCGCTACTGGCAGTTTTGAACAGTCATCGGCATAATTGCTCCTGTCCAAATGATCTTAAGGACGAGGAATGCGGACCCTCCACGTCTACATTCTTCGAGCCTCAGCGTCTCGCCATCCCGCGTTCAAAAACGGATTCGCGTGTGAACTCACTTATGCAGAGGAGCCTTCCATGCCCCTACTTGATGCTGCTTTGGCCTTCTCGCTCACCATGCTGGTAGTGGCGACCATCGTCACTCAATTGGTCGAGATTATTCAAAGAATCTTTGAACTCCGTAGCAAAGACCTTCAAAAGCTGGTCACCGAGTTCGGCAATCAAGAGCTGATTCCGATTCTCGACCGCGAATTACAGCGGTTCGTCACCGCAGGAGTCGCAGGCGCTTCGACGATTTCCGACAACTTGCTCAGAGAAGCGGCTGGCACGGCAGCAGCTGCGAACCTGCGAGAATTCGACATCGCTCAAAAACCCTTGGAATCTGAATTGCGAAAGCTCCTTGGTCTGACGGTCCCAAACCAGCCGGCTCTCGGCGCAAGGCTCGCTGCAGAGACAGACACGCCGAGAGAAGTTACGCAAACCACGCGAGTTCATATCTCGACCCAAGAATTGATCGAGGGCATCAAAAAGTCGGACATCGGCAAAGAGATTTACACCAAACTGGGAGACAAGGCCCAGAAGGTGTTCGACGAGGTTGGCCGCCGATACGAAGAGGTGGGCGAGAAATTCACCGCCGCGTTCCGGAACAATGCGCGGCGCATTGGAACAGGCGTGGCCTTCGGTCTGGCACTCCTCTTGAACATCGACAGCGTCCACCTGCTGAAGTCTTACATCAGTAACCCGCAACTCCGTGAGTCCACCATTGCTCAGATGCCAGAGATCACCAAGCGGCTCGATGAGTTGGAGCAAGCGACCAAGGAAAGAGCCAAGACGGACGATGCGGTGAAAAATTTGAAGGCTTCGATCGGAGCGATGAAATCCGACGTCAGCGATCTGACGTCCAGCACGTTGCCGATTGGACCGTCGCAATACCCGTACTTTCCTTATTCCTGCAAAATGCCTCCGACAGGGACGACCTGCATGCTGTGGATCATGGGAATTGTGATGACTGGACTTTTGGCAGGGCTAGGTTCTCCGTTCTGGTACGACGTCGTGCGTGGACTTTCTCAACTCACTCAGCGATCCAAGGACGACAAGAACGCTTAGTGGCTGAAAGGATCGCAGTATGTCCGACGTTCGCACGTTCGAGTCTTCATCGCCTCGCCGGGCGATTTGGCGGTGGATCGGGCGGCGTTCAAGGACGTGATTGAAGAACTCAACGACGGCTGGGTGACAGCGCGGGGGTGCAGTTCGAGCCGCTCGGATGGGAGGACACGTTGTCCTCGACGGGCCGGCGATCGCAGGAGGGATGTAGGATGGCCGCCCTCGGCCGTCTGTGCTCGTGTATCGAAAGATGGCGGACG
>CAZILR010000740.1:0-3323 GCA_964539995.1 uncultured Planctomyces sp. | reverse complement strand
CGCGGCTCAGCTTGGTGCTGGTCAGATCGAGCCGCAGGACGGCTAAATCGGAACGTGGATCGGCGGCGAGAATTTTGGCATCGCAGATTTGTCGGCCGGGCAAGCGGACTCGCAATTGACGATCCGTCGGAGCGTCTTTGCCGACGACCGGCCCGCCGCGCACGAGGTGATACATCGTCAGCACCAACCGCTCAGCGGTCGGCTCGTCGGAGTTGTCGGCGGTGATGATCACGCCGCTGCCGAACTCGTTGGGCAGGAATTCGGGACTGTGCTCGTCGGTCGCGCGAGGCAGGACGTCCAAGCCGAAGCCATCGACTCGCAACGGGGCCGCCTCGCGTTTCAGGATGCCGAGCGCGACCACCGAAGACTCGGCCGAGCCGATGACTTTGACGAGTTGCTCTTCGACCGAGGCCAGCACCGTGATCGAATCGGCGGCCGGAGGTTGAGCCTGTCCAACGGCGGACCATGAACAGAGCAGGATGACCCAGAATGACAACCGAAAAGAGTGCATGGCAAGAGCCTCCGTCAGCGGGCTGGCGAGCGACTTCATCAGGGCTTAAGGTTGGCGTGGATAGTTTACAATGCAAGCGTCTTGAGTTTGCGAACCTTGGTTTCTACGGACTCGTGGTTGTTAGTGAGCCTGCCATGCGCGTGCTTGTCGTCGAGGATGAACCGGATTTGCTGCGTGTCATCGCGGCGACGCTGCGTGAGGACGGCTATGCCGTGGACACGGCCGAGGACGGCGAGGACGCGATCTTCAAAGCGGAAGCCTGGGAGTACGACGCGGTCGTGCTGGACGTGATGTTGCCAAAGCTCGACGGTTGGGCGGTGCTGAAGAGACTACGCGAAGTCAAACACACACCGGTGTTGATGCTGACGGCTCGTGACACCGTGGCGGATCGAGTGCGTGGCCTCAACAGCGGTGCCGACGACTATCTCGTCAAGCCGTTCTCGCTGACGGAATTGCTGGCACGCTTGCGAGCGTTGATTCGACGGTCGGCCGGACAGTCGGCCGCCGTCATTCAGATTGGCGAAGTCTGCATCAACACGGTCGCGAAGGTGGTGACTCGCCACGAAGAACTCGTGGCACTCACGCCGATGGAATATGCTTTGGTCGAGCTGTTGGCGATGCATCGCCAACAGTTGGTCTCACGGACAACGATCTACGACCATCTGTTTGAAGAGGACGACGACAGCCTTTCCAACTTGGTCGATGTGCATGTTTCCAATATCCGCAAGAAGTTGGGGCGGGATTTCATCACCACTCGTCGCGGGCAAGGGTATGTGATCGAGGGTTGAGCCTGCGGACGACTCGCGTTTGAGAGCATCATGATTCGGTCATTGCGGTGGCGATTGCAGGCATGGCACGCGGTGGTGTTGACGGTCGTGCTGTTGACCTTCGGCATCGTGGTGTACCACTTGCTGTGGCGAACTCGGCTGGATCAGATCGACTCCGAGTTGCATCGCACCGCCGAGGTGCTCACGTCGCGTTTGCGTCGGCTGTTTCCCAAAGCGCAGTTGAGTAATTGGCGTGTTCCGCGGGAACTCCCGGAAGTGCTCGAACGCGAGTGGTTGCAGAGCCTCAGTGAACCCGACCGCACGGAGTCGGAAATGGGGGTGATCCGTCGTCCCCCGGCGGTCACTCCCAACGATGAAGAACGCGCTTCGAGCGATGCGCTTTCAGTGGATCCCTTTCGTCATTGGCCGTCCCCACTGGTGACAACTCCTTCGGAATCGCACCCGCAATTGGCCGATGAGCAGTGGCTGCCCGAAGACTTCACGAGCTTGTTTGAGGGAACGGAAGCACCCTGGCACTACATTGTCTGGGACCGAGATGGCGTGGTTCTGCAACATTCGCCATTTGCTCCGAAGGTGCAGTTCGAGAACTTGTACAAGGGCTGGAATTCAACCCCTGTGCAGAAGGTCCGATCGCGAGGTTTGATCCGCGAAGTGATTCATTGCACGAGCTTCGGCAACCACGTTCTCGTGGGACATTCGATTGAAGAGAATATCGCGTCGCAGCACAGTGCGGGTTGGGTGTTGGCCGCGTGCGGGTGGGCGGTGCTGACGCTGGGGGTGGTCGGCGGAGGATGGTTGTCCGGTCGCACGCTTCGCTCACTCACGACCATGGGTGGCACGGCGAAGAGCATCTCCGTGGAAAATCTCTCGCAACGGATCGACCTGGCGGAGACGGACAGTGAGCTGGGGCAATTGGCTCTCGTGCTGAACCAGACGTTCGATCGCTTGCAGTCGGCGTTCGAGCATCAATTGCGATTCACCGCGGATGCGTCGCACGAGTTGCGCACTCCGCTGGCGGTGATCTTGTCGCAGACGGAGTTGACGCTCTCGAAGCCTCGATCGAGCGACGAATATCGCGTGGCGCTGGAGACCTGCCAGCGAGCCGGCCGCCGCATGCGCTCGCTGATTGATTCGTTGCTGCTGCTCGCACGGTTCGATGCCGGGCATCCCGATTTGCTGCGTGGGTCGGTGGACTTGGCGGAGATCGCCAACGACTCGGTGGAGTTGCTGCGCCCCTTGGCCGACGAAAGGAAAATCACGCTCAGCAGTGACGTCCTGCCGATGCCGGTGGTCGGCGATCGAGACCGACTGGGCCAAGTGGTGACGAACCTGCTCGCGAATGCGATTCGCTACAACCAAGAGGGGGGCCGCGTGGACGTACGCGTCGAACGAATCAACGGCCACGCAATTGTGTCGGTTTCGGACAACGGCATTGGCATCCCGACCGAAGAGTTGCCGCACATTTTCGAGCGGTTTTACCGGGTGGATAAAGCTCGGACGCGCGCCGAAGGGGGCACCGGCTTGGGATTGGCGATTTGCCAATCGGTCGTCGAGGCACATGGTGGCCAAATCACGGCACGCAGTGAGCCGGAACACGGAACAACATTGGAGGTTCGGTTGCCGCTGCCCTCTGAAGTTGGCAAAGATTCGCAAAATCCGTGACACCTTGTGGCGGGTTCGGGTTTTCATTCGTGACTGGAGTGTCGTCCAGTCACTCGCATCGTCTCGGCCAACGCAGGCAGGGTCTCAATTCTCAGATGCGATGGCTCCAATTCGGTTGGTCTCTTGAAGGAGAAGTTCTCATGTTACGTCAATGTCGATGGGTCGCCGTGGTGGCCATGCTGCTGAGTTGCTCGGTGGCGTCTGCTCAGCGTCCCGGTGGTGGTCAGGGTGGATTTGGTGGTGGCTTCGGCGGTGGGTTTGGTGGTCCCGGCGGCGGCATGAACTCGCCGTTCACGCTGGTAAGAAACGAAGCAGTGCAGAAAGAGTTGAATCTCAGCGACGAACAAGTCGGCGATCTCAAG
>CAZILR010000739.1:0-3325 GCA_964539995.1 uncultured Planctomyces sp. | reverse complement strand
GCACGGCTGAGCGAAGAAATCGGCCGGCTGTTCTACGAGCACTACAACGGCGACGACATTCCGGATGCGACATAGCCGTAGGGTGGGACCAGCGGGCGCTTCGCCGCGCCGGCCCACCATCCGAAGAACAATACCATCAACGAATGCGAACTTGGTGGGCCGGCGCTCGAAGCGAGCTGGTCCCACCCTACGAATTCAGAAACACGGTCTCGCGCTCGCCTGAATCAAACGCGATCAAGCAGACGATTGGCTCATCGCCGACATTCTTCATGTTGTGCTTCACGCCGCTGGGAATGCGGATCGTCATGCCAGCTCGAAGTTCAATCGACTCGCCATCAAAACTGTGCTGCCCCGTTCCGGCGAGCATGTGCAGCACTTCTTCGCAATTCGGGTGGAAATGCACCGGATTGCCTCGGCCGGGATGAATGTGGCACAGGCCGACGGTCTGCTTCGCACCGGGCGAAAGTTTGGCGTTGCACAGCCAGGTCAGAGTCCCCCACTCGAATGTTTCGGTGGGAAGCTCCGCAATTTGAGTGGTCATTTGCCTGAGATCAATCATCGGTCGGACCTCCTGCGAGACGACTCTTCCTCGGCCACTTCCGTCCACAGACACGAGACGTGTCGAACTCGGCGGAATATACTCCCGCCCCCGCTCCGGGTCGCGGGATGCGACACCGACAATCTGCCTCGATTGCCCACCGAACTTTTTGAAGGAACCAACGACATGCGTGCTTCGAGCTTTCGCGTTTGGCTTGTGACTCTCGGACTGATTTCATCCGCCGGATTCCTCGCGAATGACACAGGACTCGCCGCTGATCGGGGTATCGCCGATTTCCCGAAGCTCTCGGCCGAGAAGGATTGGCCGTACTGGCGAGGCCCGTCGCGAAACGGCATCGCGGCCGAAGGGCAATCCGTGCCAACCGAGTTCGGCGACAACAAGAACGTCACCTGGAAGACGCCGGTGCCTGGACGCGGTCACTCTTCGCCGACGGTGGTTGGCAACTTGGTGGTGCTGGAGACCTCGGATGAGCAAGCGAAGCAACATTCCGTCGTCGCGTTTGATCGCTCGACCGGCAAGCAACTTTGGAAGACGGACCTCAGCAAAGGTGGCTTCCCAGCGAAGAATCATCCGAAGAACACCGAGGCGACGCCGACCGTCGCCTGTGACGGCGAGCGGCTGTTCGTCACATTCTTCCACGCGAAAACGGTGGTTTGCACGGCACTCGATTTCAACGGCAAGAAGGTCTGGCAGGAAGTTGTCGGGGCCTTCAATCCGCAACGCTACGAGTACGGTTATGCTCCGTCGCCGACGCTGTATCGCAACTCGGTCATCATCGCGACTGAGTTCGATGGCACGAGTGCCATCACCGCCCTCGATCGCACGAACGGCAAGCAACTCTGGAAGTCGCCCCGTCGAGACAACATCACATTTTCGACACCCGTGGTCGCGCACGTCGCCGGCAAAGACCAACTGCTGATCAGCGGAGCCGAGAAGGTCGCCAGCTACGATCCTGCGAGTGGCAAACTGTTGTGGGACGTCGATGGGACGACTCACGCGACGTGCGGCACGATGGTCTGGGATGGAGATATTGTCTTTGCGAGCGGTGGCTATCCGAAGGCCGAAACGATCGCCGTCAAAGCGGACGGCAGCGGCAAAGTGCTCTGGAAGAATCAACAGAAATGCTATGAGGAGTCGATGCTCGCACTCGACGGTTACGTCTACGCGCTGACTGGCAACGGCATCATGTTTTGCTGGCGAGGCAGTGACGGCAACGAAATGTGGAAGCAACGGCTCGCTGGCCCGGTCAGCTCGTCGCCGGTGCTCGCGGGAGGCCACATCTACCAAGCCAACGAAGCTGGCACTTGGTACGTCTTCAAGCCAACCCCGGAGAAATTTGAACTCGTCGCCGAGAATCACCTGGGAGACGAAGCGTTCCCCAGCCCTGCTGTTGCCGGCAACCAACTCTTCATCCGTACCGCGACCCGCTCCGGCGGCAAGCGGCAAGAGTGGCTGTACTGCTTCGGCAAATAACCCGAAGCGTCAGCGAGGGCGCGCGATTCAGTGACGACCGATCGCGCCTCAGTACACGGAAGCGAGAGCCCTCACTGACGCGTCGGGTTGGTGAGGCACACCTAAAATACGCCAATCAAGCGCAACGCGGCAACGGACGACAGCAGCAGCACCAAGCTGTCGAACTGTCGCTGCGGAATGCGGTGAATCAGCCAGCGTCCGGCCAGCAAGCCGAGCACGATGCTGGGAATCATCACGGCGTTGATCGCGAGCGTGTTCGCTCCGATCAGTCCCAACTGCACGCTGAACGGCACCTTGAACACGTTGAGCATCAGGAAGAACCAGGCCGTCGTCCCCACGACTTCCAGCTTCGGCATCGAAACCGTCACCAGATACAGCGCGATGATCCCACCGGCTCCGTTCGCCAGCATTGTGCAGAACCCGGCAATCAGGCAGAGGCTCCAAGCGAACCATGCGGCGTGGGGGACACGCTCAAACCAGCCAGGCCGCCACATCCGCGACAACTGCATCGCCGCCAAACCCAAAATGATGCTGCCGATGACCGGCTTGTACGCCGACTCGCTGATCAAATCCATCAAAGCCCAGCCGACAACAACACCGATGCCCGTCGGCAACGACATGCTCTTGATGTAGTCCCACCGCGCGTGCTGCCGAAACGACAACACGGCGCACACATCCCCGAAGATCAGCATCGGCAGCACGATTCCGGTCGAGGTTTTCGCTCCAAACAAAAACGCGAAGACCACGACGTGAAACAGGCCGACGCCCGCGAAACCGCTCTTCGCCACTCCTAGGCCAAACGCGGAGACCAGCGCCAGCGACCATTGAGCGGCCGTCAGTTCAGGCAATCCCAGATCAGGCATAGAAGAAGACCTTCTCGGCGGTCTTCGCCAGCAACCACTCGCGGTCTTGCTTCGAGAGGAAATCCATCCGGTCGCGAACGAGACTGATCGACGCCTTGTAGTTGTTGACTCCCTGAATCTGATACGGCGAGTCGCTGGCCCACATCAGTCGTTGCGGGCCGAAGCAGTCGAGCAACCGCTTGATCATCGGGATCAGCTCGTCGTGCGGAGGCTTCTTCTGGCCGAGCGCGTAGTACGCCGAAATTTTCACGCTCGTGTGCTTGTGCCGAGCCAGCCGACACAGAGCCTTGATGTCGCTGTCTCGAAACTCGCCATCGACACCGATGCGAGCGAAATGGTCGATCACAACTGGCGTGTCGGGATGTCGCTCGCACATCGCATCGGTCGCGGCGAGGTCAGAAAGGTCGGCCGCAATCGCCCAGGCCTTGGC
>CAZILR010000738.1:0-3325 GCA_964539995.1 uncultured Planctomyces sp. | reverse complement strand
CGCCGCGAAATACAAAATCAACCCGGACAAACTCGGCGTGACCGGCGGCTCGGCCGGCGGGCATCTCGCGCAGTTCCTGGGAGTCACCGCGAACGTGCCGCAGTTTGAGGGAACCGGCGGCAACGCGAATCAATCGAGCGCCGTGACCTGCGTCGTCAACGTCTATGGGCCGAGCGACTTCACGAAGTCCTACGGCAAGAGCGTCGATGCACATGAAGTCCTGCCGCTGTGGTTCGGCGGCGACCTGAGCACTCACAAGGCTCTGCACATTCAAGGCAGCCCGCTGTATTGGGTGACGCCGAACGCCGCCCCGACACTCTGCATTCACGGCACCGAGGATAAGTACGTCGCTCACGAGCAAGCGGTCTGGCTGATCGACAAGCTCAAAGCCGCGACCGTCGAAGCCGACCTGCTGACCCTCGAAGGAGCCGGCCACGGCTTCAAAGGTGCCGACGCCGAGAAGGCCGAGGCGGCGCTGTTCGAGTACTTCGACAAGCACCTGAAACGCTGAGCGTTCGCAGCGAATCAGTCGAACACCAAGCAGTCAGGATGCCGCTTCCGAAATTCTTCCAACGCCTCTTTCGTGACGTTCGTGTCATAGACGTCGAGTTCGCGAAGTTCGGGCAACTTGTCGAGCGTCTCCAAGCTGCGGTTAGAAATCTGAGTAGATGAAAAATCGAGTTTGGCCAGCTTGGAGTTCTTCGCCAGGAAGGCGACTCCCTCATCTGTGATCCGCGTCATCGAGAGATCAAGAGTGCAGAGGCTGGGAATTTGCAGCAGGATTGACACATCTGCGTCGCCAAATCGCTCGTCATTGATCATCACATCGTGGATTTCTGCGAACGGATGGTTGTCAAAGATGGCCGCGACCCAACCAGCCCAGAACGGCCGCTCGCCGCGGACATTGTAAACCCGCCGCGGAGGGCCGGTGTGGAACCCTTTTACGATTTGGCGAGTGAAGCCAGTTCGACTGACATCGCCCGATGGCGGCGGGCTGTAAACGAAGGGCTGGTAACTTGCGACCACATAACAGCTTCTTAGGTGATTCGCTGCCTCGACGATTGCAGCGCGGCGATGTGCCATCCGGATTACGCCGAGCAACATTGCAAACGAAATAACAACGATCAGTGCCAGTGCCGCAAAAAGCACTCGCGAAACAATTCGCCGCTCGGTATCTGGAGAGTGGTCCATCACCCGCGAACCTCACGCTACTTCATCGGCTTCCCTTCGATCGCCTTGCCATTCGTCGTCAGCACCTGGACCTCGTGCGCTTTGTGCTTGCCGGTGTAGGTCCAGACGATTTTTTTGTCGCGTGTGACCTCGAAGATTTTGATCGGCCGATCCGAGTGATAGCTGCAAATCACCGTGTTGCCGTTTGGCAGACGCTGGCCGCCGCACGGATCGTTGAATGGCTTCTCGTTCGGAAAGTCGTCGTTACCGACATTCCAAATCACCTTGCCGGTCGGGTCCATTTCGACCGTCTTGTTGCCGTTTGTGAGATTCACGAGTGTGTTGCCGTTTGACAGTCGGATTGCCGTGAACGGCCAGTTCTTGGCCTCGCGTCCACCGAGGAAATCCATGTCGGTCGGGAATTCTTTGAGCACTTCGCCGGTCGGCGAATACTCCTTCACTTTGAACGCCAGTAGATGCGGCACGAGGTAGTTGCCGCTCGGCAGTTTGCGAGCCATGCGCGTTTGCATGTGAGCGTTGTCGGTCTCTGGTTTGAGCGGGAATTCGAGCACGATCTTTCCGTCCGCATCGACTTCGAGCAGACGCGGCTTCGGTCCCAACTCGGTGATCAGCGTGCGTCCGTTTTCAAGGCGTTCGACGGTGCCAATTTCTTTGGCTTCGGTGGGCTTCGCATATCGAAACACAACTTTGTTCTCATTGCCGCGACTGAACTCTTTGACTTCGTCGCTCCACGCGATCAGCACATTGCCATTCGGCAGCACGAAGCCATCGCGAGCGGCTGGCTTGCCGGAGTTCCACGCCTCGTTGCCGTCTTCGTCGATGATCCCTGTGAATGACGGCCCGGCGATGAAAAACGAATGCTTGATGTCCTCGCCGAGGACCGTGCGTCCGAGGCACGCAAAAGTGAGCAGCACCAAGACGAGGCGGAGTTGGTTGAGTTTCACGGTGGTCCTTTCCTGCAGGAGTTCCAATTTGCGGGCGGACTTGGGTTACGAGTCGCTGCCGTTCGCGGTTGTGAGGTCTCGGACTCTACCAAACACGTTGTTGGAAGGCTTGTGATATGAAGATCGTGATCCCCGGCGGCAGCGGTCAGATCGGGGCGGTGTTGGCTCGTGCGTTTGTCGCGGACGGCCACGAGGTCGTGGTGCTCAGCCGGATGTCGGGACAAGCGGCCTGGCGAATCGTCGAGTGGGACGGCGAGACGCTGGGCCGATGGGTGACAGAATTCGATGGAGCCGATGTGGTCATCAACCTGGCTGGCCGCAGCGTCAACTGCCGCTACGGTGCGCGGAACCGGCGCGAGATCAAAGAGTCTCGCGTGAAGTCCACGCGAGCCGTTGGGCAAGCAATCGCCGAAGCGACTCGGCCACCGCGAGTCTGGCTGCAAGCGAGTACCGCGACGATCTACGCTCACCGCTACGACGCTGCGAACGACGAAGCGACCGGTATTCTCGGCGGTGACGAACCGAATGCTCCGGACACTTGGCGGTTCAGCATCGACGTAGCGAAGTCGTGGGAGCAAGCAGCGCTGGAAGCTCGCACGTCAAACACGCGGCAGGTTTTGCTGCGTTCAGCGATCACAATGAGTCCCGATTGTGGCGGTGCATTCGACTATTTGCTGCGGCTCGCTCGCTGGGGCATGGGTGGCAAACACGGCGACGGCCGGCAGTTCGTCTCGTGGATTCACGATCGCGATTTCATTCGCGCGCTCTACTGGCTGATCGACCATGACCACTCCGGCCCAGTGAATCTCGCGTCGCCGAACCCGCTTCCCAATGCCGAGTTCATGCGCTCGCTGAGAAATGCCTGGGGGCGTTGGATCGGTTTGCCTGCGACAGAGTGGATGCTGGAAGTCGGCACGTTCCTGATGCGGACCGAAAGCGAACTCGTTCTCAAGAGCCGCCGAGTCGTTCCGAGTCGACTCTTGGCCTCGGGATTTGAATTTCAGTTCCCGTCGTGGACCGAAGCCGCACGCGATTTGTGCCGCCGCTGGCGATCACACGTTTGAATCGTGGCTGAGATCAAACCAATTCACGGATCGGCTGCGTGCCTTCATCAATGAGGTATTGCGGGCGGCCGGCGAGGTCGGCGATGGTGGCGGTGTTCACGTCGATGCCCAACGAGTGATACAGCG
>CAZILR010000737.1:0-3329 GCA_964539995.1 uncultured Planctomyces sp. | reverse complement strand
GCCGCTCGCATGGCGGAGCAGTTCGAGCAACGCACCGTTCGCAAAGTCTATTGGGCCGTCGTCGAGGGCATCCCCGATCCGGCCTCCGCCGAACTGACCGACTGGATTCTGAAACTGCCGGACCAATCACGAGCCGAAATCGTCCCAGCCGTCACGCCGGGAGCGCGCGGATGTCGGCTGTCGTATCGAGTGCTCGCCACTCGCGAGGACCAATCGCTCGTCGAGATCGAACCGCACACCGGCCGGATGCATCAAATCCGCGTGCAGTTCGCCAGTCGCGGCTGGCCGGTCCTCGGCGACACTCAGTACGGCTCGACGCGATCGCCGTTTTCAGAAGAACAACGGATCGCGCTGCACGCGCATTCGCTGACCTTCCAACATCCCGTCCGCTACGATCCGCTCACCGTCACGGCTCCGCTGCCGGACGATTGGCCGATGCAACTTTGATTTTGCGAAAGGACATTATGCGACCGAACGCCGTTGTGGGTGGTGGAATTCTCTTGGCGAGCGCGATCGCGACCGCCGCGTTCGTGGACGAATACAAAAGCGGCATCGTCTGGCCGAAGCCGGCCATCATCGATGTCGGTCCCGCACCGATCGCGCCCGCGCCGGTGCCGTCGGATGCGATTGTCCTCTTCGACGGCAAAGATCTCTCGGCCTGGGAGGGGGGCGATCAATGGCCAATCGAAGATGGAGCCGCCACCACCGCCAAGGGTGGCATCACCAGCAAGCAGACGTTTGGCGATTGCCAGATTCATCTCGAATTCGCGACCCCCTCGAAAGTCGAAGGACGCGGACAAGGCCGAGGCAACAGCGGTCTGTATTTGATGGGCCAATACGAAGTCCAAATCCTCGATTCGTTCGACAACGAAACCTACTTCGACGGCCAGTGCGGAGCGATCTACAAGCAGCAGCCTCCAACCGTGAACGCCTGCCGCAAGCCAGGCGAGTGGCAAACCTACGACATCCTCTTCACCGCTCCGCGCTTCGCCGAAGACGGCAAGGTCGAGAAGCCAGGCTACGTCACCGTGCTGCACAACGGAGTCGCCGTTCATAACCACTTCGAGCTGCAAGGGGCGACCAGCTACACCGAACCCGCGAAGTATTCCAAGCACGCCGACAAGCTGCCGCTCCACATCCAGTTTCACGGCAACGCCACTCGTTTCCGCAACATCTGGGTCCGCGAAGCCGTCGCCCCGCTAATCGGCAAGAAACCGTGAAGTAGGGGTTAGGGCTCGGGGGCTAGGGGTTAGTTGAAATGCGAATCGTCCAACTGCAAACGCCCGATCGTGGCCGCCGACTTGGAGTCATCAACGGCGACAAGATTCTCGACGTCACCGAGATCGACGGCACACCGACGCTTCGCTCGACCTACGAAGCGTTCCAACTCGCCGACGAACGTGGCATGTCGCTGTCCGACTTTCTCGCGCCGCGAGCCAAGGAGACGTCGCGCCGGTTCGATTACAAGTTCGTGCTTGCGGCCGAACCGCACGGTGACAAGCCGTTCCTGTTGCCGCCGCTCGATCATCCCGACCTGTATCACACGCTCGTCGCCGGTACCGGACTGACGCATCTGGGCAGCATGAAGTCGCGTGACGAGATGCACGTCACGGCCGAGGCCGCAGCCGCTCCGAAGACCGACTCGGCGAAGATGTTCGAGATGGGTCTCGCCGGAGGCAAACCGGCTCCCGGCCAGCGCGGCGTCGCCCCCGAATGGTTCTACAAAGGGAACGGCACAATCCTGCGCGGTCCGCGCGAACCGCTCGACATCCCCGGCTTCGCGCTCGACGGCGGCGAGGAGCCTGAGATCGTCGGCTGCTACGTCATCAACAAGCTCGGCGTACCGACGCGGCTGGGATTCTCGCTCGGCAACGAATGGTCGGACCACGCGACCGAGAAGATCAATTACCTCTACTTGGCCCCATCGAAGTTGCGAACGTGTGCGGTCGGGCCGGAACTCAACACCGATTGGGATTTCCAAGAGGTCTCGCTGCGCTGCACAGTGACGCGCGGCAAACAGACGATCTACGATAGCGAGCCGCTCTTCAGCGGCGAACGGCACATGAGCCACTCGCTGGCGAATCTCGAAGATCATCACTTCAAGTACCCGCAGCACCGCCTGCCAGGTGACGTGCATCTGCATTTCTTCGGCACCAGCAAGCTGAGCTATTCGACTCGCGATTGGCAGTTCACCGATGGCGATGTCGTGAAGATCGAAGCGACCGGGTTCAGCGCGCCGCTGACGAATCGAGTTTCACAGCAGTACCGCGACCGTTAGGGAGCGGTCGATCACGACGAAGCAGGCCGCTCCCTAACGGTCGCGGTACGGATTCGCTCACGGAGTTTCTCAGATGTCCGACCTTCGCACTGTTCGCTCCGTTTGTCCTCACGACTGCCCCGATGCCTGTGGGATGCTCGTCACGCTGGACGGTGAGCGAGCCGTCGCTGTGCGCGGCGATCGCGAGCATCCCTTCACACGCGGGTTCTTGTGCCACAAGGTCTCGCGGTACACCGAGCGGGTTTATCACCGCGATCGATTGCAGTTTCCGCTGCGAAGAATTGGTCCGAAAGGCTCCGGCCAGTTTGAACGCATCTCCTGGGACGCCGCGTTGGACGTGATCGCCAAGCGGTTCCGCGCCATCGCCGATGGGCCACACGGACCGCAGGCGATCTTGCCGTACAGCTACTGCGGCACGATGGGAAAGATTCAGAGCGAAGGACTCGACCGTCGCTTCTTCCATCGGTTGGGAGCGTCGTTGCTCGACCGCACGATCTGCGCGACGGCCGGCGGTATCGGATACACGATGACGATCGGCAGCAAACAAGGGACCGATCCCGAGGCATTCAGCCAGTCGCAATACATCATCAATTGGGGTTCGAACACGGCGGTCACAAACATGCACCTCTGGGTGCGGATGGTCGAAGCTCGCAAACGGCACGGCGCGAAGATCGTGACCATCGACCCGTATCGGTCGGTGACGGCTGCTCGCAGCGACTGGCATCTCGCGCCGCGACCGGGGACAGACGCGGCCCTCGCGCTTGGGATGATGCACGTCATCTTTCGAGACGGCCTCGCGGACGAAGCGTACCTGCGAGATTTCTGCCTCGGCGGCGACGACCTTCGGGCGCGAGTCTTGTCCGACTATGCCCCGCAGCAAGTTGCCGAGATCACAGGACTCGACATCGCCGACATCGAACGCTTTGCCCGCGAGTACGCAAGCGGAGGAAGTAGGATGGCCGCCCTCGGCCGTCCTTTTTCGGCGAACGGGACGGCCGAGGGCGGCCATACTACAAGCGTCATCCGCATCAACTACGGCAAGCAGCGACAC
>CAZILR010000736.1:0-3340 GCA_964539995.1 uncultured Planctomyces sp. | reverse complement strand
AGACTCGAAGCAATGGCGGCGCGGCGTGTATGTGCATTGGCAGCGGCAATACCTGCATCCGATGTTCAAGGCGTTCGACGCTCCGCGCCGCGAGGAATGCACCGCTGCGCGGCCCCGTTCGAACACGCCGCTCGCCGCGCTGGCGTTGCTCAACGATCCTACGCTCGTCGAAGCCGCCAAAGCCTTCGCCGCTCGCATCCTGAAAGAAGGGGGCGACACCGACGAGTCGCACATGGTCTTCGCATTCCGCCTCGCCACATCGCGACCGCCCGACGATGCCGAGCAATCGGTGCTGCTGAGTTTGCTGACCGATGCTCGAACCGATTACTCGCGAGGCCTGTCGTCCGCTCAAAAGTTGCTGGCCACTGGCCTGACTGCGCCGGCTAGCGACATCCCCGCCGGTGAACTCGCCGCATGGACGACCGTCGCACGGGCGTTATTAAACTTGCATGAAACTACGACTAGGAATTGAAGACGAATCCGTGGCGTGTGCCTGGTGGGATTCAATATGGACATCGACAGCAAAACGGACCAGCGAGGATATCGACGGATCGCGGCAATAACTGTGATTGTTGTCGGGATGGCGCTGCTGGGATCGGTGGGAATTCAACGCTGGAAAGAGACTTTCGACGACGAACAGAATCGAGCAATTCAAGAGATCGAACGGCTTGGGGTGGTTGTTCGGTTCGACGGCAAGAGACCGAATTGGTTCACGACCAGTAATGCGATCGCGGTCGAAATACAGAATCGCAAACTGACCGCTGACGAAATCGAAGTCGCGAGAAATGCACTTCGTCGAATGCCAAAACTGCGACGGCTTGTAATCGCGGAGCAAACTCTCGCAGATGAAGCACTGAGAAACTTCTACGGGCTATCTACTCTCGAAGAGTTACATCTTTACCGCCTACCGATCACTGGAGACGGCCTCCGTCACCTACGCGACTCAACGCAACTTCGTGAACTCACGATCCAGGAATGTCCGATAACGGACTCAGAACTGCGACAAGTTGCGAACTTTGAGCAACTCTCTTCACTGTTGCTCGTTGATACCGACGTTTGTGGTGATGGGCTTACTCATCTCAAAGGACTGCGGCATCTTCGATCCCTCACTCTGGGAGGATCAACGATCGCAGAGGCGCATCTCACGCTCCTTGCCGACCTAGCTGGAGTTCAAGTTCTTGAACTCTACGGAACAGTGATCGGTGATAACGCTATGTCGATCATCGCAAAACTCAAGGATTTGGATTATCTCAACGTCTCTCGAACCAAGATCACAGACGCTGGGCTGAGACATTTGGCTTCGTGTCTCAAACTTCGGATGCTGCTCGTGTGTGAAACTGAGATCGACGGAACCGGATTTGATTCCTTCGTCCCGTCGTGTCGGCTGGACTTCCTTGATGCTCAAGGTTCGCGTTTCAGTAATGAAGGTGTGAGATGTATTTCGCAGCTCAGCCGTCTAAAGCGGCTGAATCTGAATCGCACGCTTGTTGACGATCAAGCACTCAAACACCTTTCGCCAGAATCGAGTCTCGAATACTTGCATCTTCAAGACACGGACATCACCGACCAGGGCGTGCTTGAATTACTTAAGATGCGAAGCCTCACATACCTCGAAATACAACGCACAAAGATTTCTGCCGCCGGAACCGACGATCTTCGCCATCACAAGTCGCTGGAATGGCTGAATCATCAAAGCCTTCGTTTCTAATGACGGGACTGCGTCCATTGGCGACTCTTCAGAAATGCGAGTAACGACGATGTTTAATCAATCGACTTTCTCAACGCAGATCCAGCGCCGCACGTTTCTCAACTCGGCCGGAGTCAGTCTCGGATCGGCGGCGTTGTCGGCATTGATGGCTCGCGAGGGGCGGGCGACGAACTCGTCGGATGAGCAGCGGCCGTTGCCGCATCATCGGGCGCGGGTGAAGCGGGTCATCTATCTCTACATGTCCGGTGGTCCTTCGCATTTGGAGACGTTCGATGAGAAGCCGGTGCTCGCGAAGATGCACGGGCAGGCGATGCCGGAGTCGTTCACTAAGGGGCAGCCGATTGCTCAGTTGCAGGGGCAGAAGCTGACGTGTCAGGGGCCGCTGATCGGGTTCCGCAAGCATGGCGAGAGCGGGCAGGTCATCAGCGATTTTCTGCCGTGGCACGGCAAGATGGCGGATGACATCTGCATCCTCCGCTCGATGGTCACCGAGCAAATCAATCACGATCCGGCTCACACGTTCATGAACACCGGCACGGCGATCAACGGCCGGCCGTCGATGGGCTCGTGGATCAACTATGGACTCGGCAGCGAGGCGGATGACCTGCCCGGCTTCGTGGTGCTCACCAGCGAGGGAGGCCGCAACCCGCAGCCGATCTCGTCACGCATGTGGGCGGCGGGATTTCTGCCGAGCCAATTTCAAGGCGTGCCGTTCGAGTCGGCCGGCGATCCGGTGCATTACGTCGGCAACCCGGCGGGAGTCTCGATGGCTCAGCAGCGACGGTTGGTCGATGCGATTCGAAAGCTGGATGAGCATCGGGCGCAAAACGTAGGTCGGCCATTCTTGGCCGATACTGACGCGGCAAGTGCTCGGAACCTGCAATCTCCTTCGAAGGTCGGCCAAGAAAGGCCGACCTACGGTACGCTGGCTGATCCAGAAGTCGCCGCGCGGATCGCAGCTTATGAACTCGCCTTCAAGATGCAGTCGTCGGTGCCAGAGTTGATGGACCTTTCGGGCGAGACGCAGGCGACGCTCGACATGTACGGCGCGAAGCCGGGAGACGGATCGTTCGCGTCCAACTGTTTGCTCGCGAGACGCATGGCCGAGCGTGGCGTGCGGTTCATTCAGCTTTATCACCGCGACTGGGACCACCACGGCGACTTGGTCCGCTACATGAATATCTGCTGTGGCCTAACCGACCAGCCGGCGTGGGCGTTGCTGACGGATCTCAAGCAGCGCGGGATGCTCGACGAGACACTGATCATCTGGGGCGGCGAATTCGGCCGCACGCCGATGTTCCAGGGCAAGGGAGGCCCCGGCCGCGATCATCACATCAAAGCCTTCTCGATGTGGCTGGCCGGCGGCGGAGTCCGCGGCGGCCTGACTTACGGAGCCACCGACGAACTCGGTTACAACTCCGTCGAGAACATCGTCCACGTCCGTGATCTCCATGCCACGATGCTGCACCAACTCGGCCTCGACCACGAGCGCTTCAGCGTTAAACATCAGGGATTGGACTCACGGCTGACGGGCGTCGAAAAGGCGCGAGTGCTGCACGACGTGTTGGCATGAAAGCGATGGGAGGGCGAGGCTCCCGCCGAGCCGTTCGCGTGATTGACGTTAGCCGTTGA
>CAZILR010000735.1:0-3346 GCA_964539995.1 uncultured Planctomyces sp. | reverse complement strand
TTTGCTGAGCCGCGATTCCGGCTCATGTTCGTCGCGGCCTCCGTAACGGCTGTAGATGCGCAACTTGGAGTCCGTGAAGAACGCAGCCCAAGTCGTGTCGTAGTCGAACTCGAAGCGCGCAATGTCTACCCGGTTCATCGAGGTCACGCGGACGCAGATATAGTCCGCACGAGCTAGACGGATTTCGGGATCTTCCTGAGCAACCTGCCCATCCCACAACCAGCACTCCGGTCAACGCACGCAGCGAAACGTGATGAACAGCGGCTTGCCGGTCGTTTCCGCCAGCTTGCGAGCTTCGTCCAGATTCGTGTGCCAACCCGGAATGGCGTCTTGGGCAACGCTCCGTTGACCGAGCATCACGACACCAACGATCAACACAACCACCGAAGCCAGTACTCGCGAAACGCGCATCATTCGCCTCCCACATCCACGGATTGAGCCACCTCGGCCGAAGGCGATAACGGTGACTCAGTGTGAGCCAGCAAATGCTTCAAGCTTTTCAGGCGGCCTTCGTAAAGTAGAACCAAAAATGCCGGAACGAGAATCGGCCGCACGACAAATGTGTCCAACAGCACGCCGAAGGCGAGTGCGAAACCCAATTGATGCAGTCCTACCAGTGAGCCGGCCAGCAGCGAGCAAAACGTGCCGGCCATGATGATGCCGCAGCTCGAAATGATGCTGCCCGTCTTTTGGAGCGCAGCGATGACTCCCGCGACCGGGCCGTGCTGACGTTGTTCCTCGTCGATGCGAGTCATCAGGAAGATGTTGTAGTCCTCGCCGACCGCGATCAGGATCGTGAACAGGAACATCGGCACCTTCCAGTCCAGGCCCGCGAAGCCGGAAGGGTCCATCGCCCAGAACACGGCGAAAGTCATGCCCAGCGTCACCAGATAGCTGAAGAAAACGCTGACGATCAGGTACAGCGAAATCGTGAATCGCCGCAACAGCGCGATCAGAATCAAGAACACGCCGCCGAGTACCAGAATGTCGATACGGATTTGGTCGCGATCGGTCACCGCTTTGAGATCCCGGATGCTGGCCGTCGGGCCGAGCGTGAAGACCTGCAATCCGGCCGGGATGGACGCCTTGATGGATTGGCTAATCGACTCGAACTGCGTGATGCTGTTGCGAGCGAATGGATCCTCTTGCAGCACCAGATCAACTCGCAGCACGCGACCTTGCAGGTCACCGTGCGAGCTAACGTAATGTTGGGTCGTGCGTTGCTCTTCGAGTCTCTTTCCGAGACCGCGAATCAGCGGTGAGCCACTCGTCAGTTGGATTTCCGGTTCGGCTCCCTGCCGAGCCGCGTCATCATTCGCGATGTTCGAAAGTCCGCCACCAAATGGATGCAACAGCGTGCGGACGTCGGCGAGTTGCAGTTTGTTCTGTTGGTCTCGAAGTTGATCGGTCAGCGTTTCGATGATGGCTTTGGCCTGCTCCGTCAATTTGCCGTCATCCTCGTCGAGGAACGATCCCGTCTCCGTCCGAATGAGCACCGTAATCGGCCCGGCGATGCCAGGTGGATAATGACCTGCCACTGCCTCGGCTCCAACGACACTTGTGGTCTCCTGCGGCAATTCGCTGAGCAGTCCGTAACTCAAGTGTCCGTGAAATTGCACACCCACCCACGCGAACGGCAGCATGATCGCGATACTGGTCAGAAGCACGGCCCCCGGACGACGACGCACCAACGCGCTGACTTTCGTCCACGCCAGTTGCCCCCAATTCTGCTCGAACAACCGCGACCACAACGATGTTGCCGAAACCCAGCCGGCGGCCTGAGTGAGATTGTGGCCAGAGGCTCGCGGCCAGAACGCCCAACGCCGAGTCAGCCGCAGCAACGCCGGTGAGAACGTCAGCGCCGCCAGCAAGACAATCACCAACCCAATTGTGATCGCGATTCCCGCCTGACTGAACTTCCCAAACTCGGCGAAGTACATCATGAAGATGCCGCAGATGACCGTCCCGGCACTCGCGATCAATGCATGACCAACTTTGGCAAGCGAGTTCTCCACCGCTTGGTCCAGCGTCGCTCCCTCGTCCAACTCTTCTTTGTACCGAGCAATCAGAAACAGGCAGTAATCGACACCGGCTCCGTAACTCAGCACCTTCACATAAACTTCGATGCCCGCGAAGAGGTTGACGAATCCCGCCTGGGCCAGACACGCCAGCAGAGCCAGCGAGATTTCCGTGGCGACCGCGACCGTCATCAGCGGGATGAAGGCCATCAGCGGAGCCTGATAGATCAAAATCAGCAGGAACAGAACCAGCAAGACGGTCCAAAGCTCGGTGCTTCGAGAACTTTCCGCCGCCGCTCGGATCATGTCACGGCCGACGGTCGCCGATCCGCTCAGTGCCAAATCCAGGCCACGCGGGACGAGGCCGTCGGATTGCAGTTGGCCGTTACGCTCGATCAGCTTCTCAACTCGCTCAATCAGTCGGGCGTTTCGCGAATCCAGAAACTCGGTGGGCAGTTCCATCAAAACCAGCGACGCATGCTTGTCTTCACTGTTAAGCAACCGACCGACCGACTTGTCCGAGAGGGTCCGAACGGTGATGGTCTTGAGGTCATCCGCCGAGCCGGTCCCCTCCGTTTCAGATGGCCGCGAGGGCTGCGGTGCCCCGGATTTTTGTGGCTGAAGCGAAAGCGTTTCCTCGTCGGCGATCTTTTCGAGCTCCTCCCGCAACACATCGTTGATGAAGGCTTTGTCGCCGTCGAGCAACCCCGTCGGCGAGCTTTCCCGCCGCACGACAATCACGACATTGCTGGCCAGCGGTACTCCCCAGCCCTGTTGAAACAACTCCTCGCCAGCCACGCTGGGGGAATTCTTCGGCAAGAAAGCGAATTCGCCGTCTCTTGCCACGCTCCGCCATGATGGAGCCGCCCACTTCAGGCCCCCCAAAGCGACCAGCCATACGACCAACAACAGCGGCCACGTCCGTGATACCAGCTTGCCGAGGGTTTGAAACATCCGAGAAGTACTGCCGAGGAGACGAATCCCGCCACGAATGATTCACAGCGGTTGAAGGGCGAGGCGACCGGCACTCCGCCTGTCGCGTGGCGAAGATGATACGGCTATTGATTTTCCAACGTCAACGAACCCGAACCGGTCAGCCGGGGATTGCCCGATCGTGTGCAAGCGGTCATAACGACCTGGAAGCTGGCGTCATCGGTCGATAATCTCGCGAATCATCCCGTCACGAATTGCTTTTCTCCGCCGTTCCATTCAGGAGTTCGCCATGCTCTCTTTGCGAGTTCGCTGGGCTTTCGGTCTTGTCGTCGCGTGTGTCGCGATCACTCTGAGTTCCGACCAACTGGCCGCTCAAACGGTGGCTCGCTGCGGAA
>CAZILR010000734.1:0-3351 GCA_964539995.1 uncultured Planctomyces sp. | reverse complement strand
CGGGGCAGCCAAGCTGCACGCTCGGCGTGATCGTTCCGCGCGGCGAGTCGTCGTGGTTCTTCAAGCTGACCGGCGACGTCACACTGGCTCAGCGCGAGAAGGCGAACTTCGAGGCGTTCGTGCAATCGGTGAAGTTTGAGTAGAGGCAGATCTGAGATTTGAAATCTGGTAGCAGGTTAGCCGTCTGAAGTAACTGACCACGGATGACACGGATTTCCCGGATCAAATGCAGGTTGAAACACGATCAACCGCATTTCAAAACATCCGTATGATTCGTGAAATCAGTGGTTTACTACCTTCGGCTCTACAGTTACGAAATTTGAGATTTGAAATCACGCTCGTCAGGAGACCAATCATGGCAACCGCAGACTTCCTTAACGATCGCTCGGCAACGGAATCGGACATCGCGGTCGGCCCGCTGGTCGAGAAACTGATGCGGCCGTTGGCCTCGCTGAAGCTGACGGTGACGTTGTTGTCCCTGGCGACGTTCCTGGTCTTGGCCGGGACGATGGCCCAGGTGGACGCGGACATTTGGGAAGTGGTCGAGAAATACTTCCGCTGCAATTTGGCGTGGATCGACCTGCAAATTTTCTTTCCACCGTCGTTTTTCCCCAGCAAGCCGAACATCCCCGATTGGATGGTGATCCCGTTTCCGGGTGGCCGGCTGATCGGTGTCGTGATGTTTTTGAATCTGCTCGCCGCTCACGGCATTCGATTCAAGGCTCAGGCGAAAGGGAATCGACTGTGGGCCGGAGTCGGCGTGATCGGGCTTGGCCTGCTGACAACGTGGATGGTCGTCGCGAGCGGTTCCAGTGCCGATGGCTTGCAGAGCGATAGCTGGATTTCGTGGAACGCGATCTGGCTGTTGTCCAAGTTTGTACTGACGGGAATCTGGGGCTACGCGGTCTACGAGACTGTCCGCATCGACTCCACCGAGAAGAGCGACGCAGAGAGCCGGAAACCGATTCCGTTTTGGGTCAAAGCGACCGGCTGCACCGCGTTCGGCTTGTTTCTGGCGTGGTTGTGGGTGTACGGCAACGTGCTCGACGATTCGTCGATGCGGATTCTGTGGCAGTTGCTGAAGGGGACGCTGTCCGGTGTCGTGCTGCTGATCGGCTGCGTGATGGTCTTCAAGAAGCGAGCGGGGATCGTGCTGCTCCACGCGGGCATCGGCCTGATGATGTTCAGCGAGCTGCTCGTCGGACTGCTGGCGGTGGAAGCTCAGATTTCGCTCGAAGAGGGAGAGAAGACGAACTTCGCCCGCGACATCCGCTCTGCCGAGTTGGCGATTGTCGAATCTGCCGGGACCGATGCCGAAACACACGTTGTCGTTCCCGATACGCGGCTGACTCGCGGCATCGGCAAAGACAAGATTGCGAACGAGCTGCTGCCGTTCGACATTGAGGTGCTGGAGTTCCACAAGAACGCTCGCGCCCGACCGGCCGAGGGAGATGCGAAGATCGTGGCGACGGCCGGGATCGGCAAGACGAGCACGCTCGTGCCGTTCGAGGCATCGACCGGCGTTGAAACTGCCGGCAAAGTCGATATGCCCGGCGCGTACGTCCGACTGACGAAGCGCGACGGTGGCGAGGAGATCGGAACGTACCTCGTCGCGGTGCAACTCTCCGAGCAGGACAAGGTCGAGTCCATTGAAGTCGGCGACAAGAAGTACGACCTCTCGTTGCGGTTCCGCCGCGACTACAAGCCGTACACGGTTGAGCTGAAAGATGTGGACGGCACGAATTATCTCGGCACGAATACGGCGCGGAATTACTCGTCGGACATCCGCATCGTCGATGAATCTCGCGGCAAGGATTTCGAACATCACGTCTGGATGAACAACCCGCTGCGATACGCCGGAGAGACGTTTTATCAGAGCGGTTACACGCAAGCCGGCAACAAGGAATACACGACGCTGCAAGTGGTCACGAACAGCGGTTGGATGATTCCGTATGTCGCCTGCATGATCGTGGCGGTCGGGATGCTGTTTCAGTTTTCGGTGACGTTGCTGCGGTTCTTGGATCGCCGCAATCGCGAGGCGAAGGCAGTGACGGCGGCGGAGGTCATCGACGGAGCGGCTCGTTGGATGCCGATCGTCGTGGTCGCGTTCCTGGCGTTGTGGATCGGCAGCAAGACGAAGGCTCCGGCGTTGAAGGGGAACGCCTTCGACTACGCGGCGGTCGGACATCTGCCGGTTCTCGTCGATGGCCGAGTCAAGCCGCTCGACACTTACGCTCGCAATATGTTGCGGATCATCTCCGGCAGCGAGACGTTCAAACTGGAATACCAAGAGGACGGCAAGACGAAAACTCGCACCGAACCGGCGATCCGCTGGCTGATGGACTTGGTCGCTCGACCGGCCGAGGCGAAGCATCACAAAGTCCTCCGCATCGACAATCTGGAAGTGCTGAAGGCATTGAATTTGGACGCTCGCAAGGGCTTTCGATACTCGATGGCGGAAATCGTCGAGCAGCCGGACGAGAAGGACAAACCGTTCCGCGAACGGCGGTTCGTGTTGCTCGGCCAGAAGACCGACGAGGCTCGCAAGAAGGGGACACGCAACCTGACCGTCGAGGAACGCAAGGCCCTGGAATTCGAACGCAAGTTCGGGTTGTACGAATCGCTGATGCGTCTTGCGGAAGCTCCGAATCTGGAAGCTCAGTCGCCGTTGGATCGAATGCAACGGGCGCTTGGTTTCCATGCCGCGCTCAAGAACAGCAAGCTGCCGTTCGTGCTGCCGCCGCTGCTCGGTTCGGACGATCAAGACTCCTGGGACTACCTGACGCTGGCCGAATCGCTCGAACCCATCGACGAACGGGGCGAGCATCGGTTCGTCGTAAAGAACATCACCACGCAACTCGACCAAGTGTTGGACAGCAGTCGATTGGAGCCGGATGAAGTCGAGCAACTGACGCAGGCTCGCAAGTGGTTGGCGAAACGGTATCCCGATGTCGAGAAGATTGAAGCGAAAGACATGAAGGCGTTGACTCAGGGTGAACGGCGACCGGTCAATCCCGCGATGGCGGCGTGGCGCGAAATCTTGAAGAGCTATGAGGACGCCAAACCTTCGGAGTTCAACGGCGCGGTCTCGCGGTATCGCGATTCGTTGAAGGATCGCTCGTTCGGTGGCGTGGGGATGAGCCGCATCGGCTTCGAGTGGTTCTTCAACTTCTTCCAGCCGTTCCTGCTGGCGTCGATGCTGTACTTCCTGTCGTTCTTGGTCGCTGGAATTGCGATGCTCGGATTCCCACGAACGCTTAATCGCACGGCGTTCGCGATGATCGCTCTGACGTTCGGCCTGCACATGTTCGCGCTGATCGCTCGCATGATTATTTCGGGACGACCGCCGGT
>CAZILR010000733.1:0-3353 GCA_964539995.1 uncultured Planctomyces sp. | reverse complement strand
GAATGACGAAAACAGAAATCATGCTGCCCCGAATTTTCGTTGCCGCCGTGTTGATGTTGCTCGCGAGTCCTCCGCTGGCGTGGCCGCAATCGCTGCCTCTGGGATTTCAGAAGTCCGAATCGTTCGACGAGCAAGTGAAGTGGAGTCGACTCGACAGCGGCGTGCGTGTCTTCGTCAACGCCCCCGCAACATTCACGGGCAAACCGCGCGTGCTGGTCGTCTTCGCCACTCCGAACGGCAACACGATTGAACAAACCCTCGGCTGCGTGGCGGCGAAGGAGCTCGATTGGCGATTCGACATTCAACACGTCGCCGCACAAATCCGGCGACTGCGCGAGATCGACAGCGAGCGTGAAATCGTGCTGGCCGTCGTTCAGGCACCGAAGCTGAGCTGGCCCACGTTCCGGCGTGAGCAAGTCGATGCCAACAAGATCATCCACAATCTGGTCACGTCACTGACGAAGGAGGTCTCGGCCGAGCGAGTCGCGTTGACATGTCACAGCGGCGGTGGTTCGTTCATTTTCGGTTTCTTGAACTCCGTCGATTCGTTGCCGACGAACCTCGAACGGATCGTGTTTCTCGATGCGAATTACTCCTACTCTGACGACGAGAAGCACGGTGACAAGTTACTGACTTGGCTGAAGTCAGACACGGAGCGGCACTTGGCGGTCATTGCCTACGACGACCGCGAAATCACGCTCAACGGCAAGAAGGTCGTTGGTCCCGATGGGGGCACTTTTCGAGCGTCGCAGCGGATGCAGAATCGCTTTCGCCGTGAGGTTGACTTTGTCGAGGGAGATCACGGCCCGTTCCGGCACACGAGCGCCCTCAACGGGCAGATTCAGTTTTTCGTCCACCCGAACCCGGACAACAAGATTTTGCACACCGCGCTTGTCGGCGAAATGAACGGCCTCCTACATGGCCTGACGCTGAGCACGGAACTCGAATCGAAGTGGGGCCAGCTCGGCGGTCCGCGAGCGTACACGAAGTGGATTCAACCGCGAACGTTCGCCGATCCGTCGGCGACGCGAGCTACGATCCCCGCCGATGCTCCAGAGATGCGGTTCGCATTTCCTAACCGTCCCGCCGATGCTCCGACTGGCTCACGCTTCCAGCAGCAGATCGCCAATTTGCCGCGCGATCAGCGAGAGGCGGCCGTGCTGCGTGAGATCACGACTGGCAATGTTCCCGAATTTCTGCGACGGCTGAAGCCGATTCGAGTGGAAGCGACCGATGCTGTCGGCACCAAGCACGTCGCGACCTATTTTGTCATGCCCGACTATTTCGCCGTCGGTACGGATGAGGATTTCTTTCGAGTCCCGATGACTCCGCAAACGGCCGTGACGATTGCCGACCAGTTTGATGGCTCACTCATCACCGCGAAGGTCTCCGACGACCTGTTCGCCGCTGCGCAAGCGAGGCTCGATCCGAAACCACTCACGAAGGACCGCGATGCCGCAACGGCGTTTTGGCAACATCATCAAATCCTCGAAGAACAACTGCGCGGCAAGCCGCGCGGGTTGCTCGTGGTCGGCATCAAGAAGGACGTCGTGCTGACCAATCGGCTGAAAGAAAAGCCGCACAAGGTCGCGATCTACGGCTGGCACTACCCCGATGGCCGGCCGATCCAGTCGCTCTACGTTGGTCACGTTGATTGGTACGTCGATTACAGCCACGGAGTTCGCTTGATGTCACAGCAGATCATCGTTGATGGTCAGTCTCTGAAGGTCTCCGATGTACTGAAAGATCCGTTGCTGAGTCCGATGCTCAGCAATGAAGGTCCAATCGACGTCCGCGAAGTCCGACGAGCGGCAGCTTGGGGACGCTGACGATCCGTGTGTCACGGGCACGGGCTTCACAGATTCGTCGAAATCTGTCAGACCACGCGCATCATGAGCTACCACATCACCGGCCTGATCAGTTCCGCGATTTTTCTGCTGACGATTGGCGGATTGTGGGCGCAGTTGGGTTTCGTCTGGCAGCGCCAGCAATCGGCCGCTGGCGGAGAAACTCACGAGCGCCCGACGGCGGTGCTCTCGGTCAATCAGTTCGTCAGCAGTTTTCTGGCGTTTTTCTCGTTCTTTCTGTACGGCACATGCCTGCCGCGCTTCAACCACTATCTCGTGTGGCCCAGGTTGGCGGCGGCGCTTCTTACGCTGGCGGTGCTGTTCGAGATTGTCCGCGATCGGCGCGATCGTGTGGCGACGTGCGCCTTCGTCGCATGCTTGACGTTGTTGATCGGAGCACCGCTCGGCCTCCTCACAATTCCCGGCGCGATGGCTTGGGGCCGCACGGTCTCGCAAACACTGATCGTCGTTGTCACGGTCATCTTGGCTCAAGGATATCTGCATCAAGTGCTGATGATCCGCCAAACCGGGCGCACGGGAGGTGTTTCGGCTCGGCTGCATCAGTTCTTTTTCTGGAAGGACATCTCAACGATTGCGTTCGCGCTCTCAATGGGCACGAGCACTGGCTGGCCGCTGATGCTGCTCTCGACCGTGAGTGCCCTGACCAAACTCGTCACGTTGTGGCATTTCCGCTGGGTGCGGCTGAGTCCCATCGCCAGCCAACGCCGCGAAACAACCCTCGAAGCACCGGCAGAGCCGCTCGCCAACTGACGTCACGGACTTTGGGCTACGACACGTTATTGAGGAACTCGGTATTCCACCGGTGCGACCGTGTCGGCGAACAGCACTTTTGCGCAGCCATCGGTGTCGAACTTGAACATCGCTTGGGTGGCGAGGTCGATGTCGAGGTCCGCGACGAGCAACTCTTCCCGCTTCAACGCGGCTTGAGCGTGAATGCGTCCGTCCGGAGCGACGATCATCGAGCTGCAATTCTGATGCTGCCCGTGAGCCATATTGCACGACGCGAACCAGACGGTGTTCTCGGCGGCGCGGGTCACGATCATCGAGTGATGAATGGGAATCTTCCAATCGTTCGGCCGAGTCGTGTTGTTCTGCGGATGAAAGATGAGCTGAGCGCCTTGGCGAACACACTCGCGTGTCGTGTCAGCGAATCGAAATCCCTCGAAGCAGATCACGATGCCGACGCGCACGCCGCACAGATCGAACGTCTCGAATGACTGACCCGGCGAGTAGGCAATGGCGTCCAGCGGCGTGAGCCGGTTCTTGTGATGGACACCAAGAATGTCGCCGTTCGGAGAGATGACCAACGCCGAGTTGTATGGCTTGCCGGCCGGATTCGATTCGAGCGGCGTCTCGGTTCCCAGAACGCAGGCGATCTTCAACTCGCCGCATCGTCGAGCGACTCGCTGATGCAAATCGTCCAGCCGTTGTGGCTCGACCGGCGTGTCTGGCCGAGCGATGTCCACGCGATAACCGACGGTCTGC
>CAZILR010000732.1:0-3361 GCA_964539995.1 uncultured Planctomyces sp. | reverse complement strand
TCCAGTGCTGACGTCCTTTTGGTCTCTTTTGTCCCTTAAAAAAGGACGAACGGGACCGAAGCGACCAAAGAGTTCAAGCGAGTCTCAAACTGAATGACCGGAGAATGCACGATGCGACAGTCGTTGAGTGAGTCGATGCAGATTCGCAATCAGGCGACGACGGCCGAAGATCTCCGGTTGGCGGCAGCTCATTCGCGCAAAGAGGATTGGCAGCGCTGGGGGCCGTACCTCTCCGAGCGGCAATGGGGGACCGTGCGAGAGGATTACTCGGCTCATGGCGACAGTTGGTTTTTCTTCCCGCACGATCACGCTCGCAGCCGAGCGTACCGATGGGGCGAAGATGGCTTGCTGGGAATTTGCGATCGGCAGGGACGGCTCTGTTTCGGTCTGGCGTTGTGGAATGGCCGCGACCCGATCCTGAAGGAACGACTCTTCGGCCTGGCGGGGCCGGAAGGGAATCACGGCGAGGACGTGAAGGAGTTGTACTACTACCTCGACTCGACCCCGACGCACTCGTACATGAAGGCGCTCTACAAATACCCGCAGGCGGCATTTCCCTACGATCGCTTGGTCGAGGAGAACCGCCGACGCGGGAAGGATCAGCCAGAGTTTGAATTGCTCGACACCGGCGTCTTCGACGACGACCGCTACTTCGATGTCGTGGCCGAGTACGCGAAGGCTTCGCCGGAAGACATTCTGATCCGCGTGACGATTCACAATCGCGGGCCAGAGGCCGCGACGCTGCACCTCTTGCCGACGCTGTGGTTGCGAAACACCTGGTCCTGGCTGGGACATGACGAGTCGCCGTCGTGCTTTCCGGGAATGCAACTTCAGCCGGACGGGACCGTTCTTGCGTGGCACGAGGCGCTGGGCGAATTTTCCTTCGCCGCCGAGACGACCTCGTCGCCAGCGCAATGGCTCTTCACCGACAACGTCTCGAACACGGAGCGGCTCTACGGATTGCCCAACAGCGACCAGCATGTGAAAGATGCGTTCCACGATCGCGTCGTGAGTGGCCGGCTTGATGCGGTCTCGCCAGACGGTATCGGCACGAAGACCGCCGCTTGGTATCAGTTGCGATTGGAGCCGCACACGAGCCAGGAAATCCGTTTGCGTCTGACGGCACACGGAGAGAAAACTTGGACCTCGGAAACCGCGTTTGGCCCAGAGTTCGAGCATCTCTTGTTGACCCGCCAAGCGGAAGCGGATGAATTCTACCGCTCGAAGCAGCCACACGAACTCTCTCCCGAAGCGACTCAAGTCCGGCGTCAGGCGTTCGCTGGATTGCTGTGGTCAAAGCAGTTTTATCACTACGTCGTGAGGCAGTGGCTCAACGGCGACCAAGGCCAGCCGACTCCGCCAGAGTCACGCCGACAAGGACGCAATCGCGATTGGCCGCATTTGTTCAACCGCGACATCATCTCGATGCCGGACAAGTGGGAGTACCCGTGGTACGCGGCCTGGGACTTGGCGTTTCACATGATCCCGTTCGCTCAAGTGGATGGCGAGTTCGCCAAGCAACAACTGCTGTTGTTCCTGCGCGAGTGGTACATGCACCCGAACGGCCAATTGCCGGCCTATGAGTTTGGATTCAGTGACGTCAATCCGCCGGTCCATGCGTGGGCCTGCTGGCGCGTCTACAAGCAGACCGGCCCACGCGGTCAGCGCGATCGAATGTTTCTCGCGCGAGCGTTTCAAAAACTGCTGCTCAACTTCACTTGGTGGGTGAACCGCAAAGACATCGAAGGGAACAACCTCTTCGGCGGTGGGTTCCTGGGCCTGGACAACATCGGCGTCTTCGATCGCTCACAACCGCTGCCGGCCGGTGGTCGTCTGGAACAAGCGGATGGCACGGCCTGGATGGCCTTCTTCTGCTCGACGATGCTGGCGATTGCATTGGAGCTGGCATCTGAAGACCCCAGCTACGAAGACATCGCCTCGAAGTTCTTCGAGCACTTCGTCGCGATCGCTGACGCGATGAACACGCTCGGCGGTAGCGGACTGTGGGACGAGACCGACGGCTTTTACTACGACCAACTCAAGATGGAAGGAAATGGCCAGCCGCTGCGGATTCGATCAGTGGTCGGCATCATCCCACTGTTCGCCGTCGAGATTCTGGACCCGCACACGCTCGATCGCCTGCCGGGGTTCAAGAAGCGGATGAACTGGTTTTTGCACAACCGCCAAGACCTCTCACGCCAGATCACGATTTGCGAGCGTGACCGCATCGCAAATGGGCAACAACCGGATCACTTGCTGCTGGCAATTCCGTCACGCGAGCGATTGCAGCGTGTGCTGGAACGAGTGCTCGACGAGAACGAATTTCTCTCGCCGTTCGGACTGCGAGCCTTGTCGAAAGCTCACGCCGCCGACCCGTTCGTGTTTCGCAGCGGCGATCAGGAGTTGCGAGTCGATTACATCCCCGGTGAATCCAACACCGGCATGTTCGGCGGCAACTCCAACTGGCGCGGTCCGATTTGGTTTCCGGTGAACTACCTGCTGATCGAAGCCCTCGAACGCTATCACCATTTCTACGGCGACGAGTTCCAAGTCGAATGCCCGACGAACTCCGGGAAGTGGATGACTCTCAAAGAAGTCGCCGCCGAACTGTCACGCCGGCTCGCGAACTTGTTTCTTCCCGACGAGGCCGGCCGCCGGGCGTGTCACGGCGAAGACTCACGCTACACCAACGATCCGAACTGGCGTGATCTCGTCCTCTTCTACGAATACTTCCACGGCGACACGGGCCGTGGCTGTGGAGCTTCACACCAAACCGGCTGGACCGCGCTCGTCGCGCGGTTGCTGTAGCCCTGTCGCTCCGCGACAGGAAAGCCGAGTGCTCCTTCGACGCTATTCGCACGCTCGGCCATCCTGTCGCGGAGCGACAAGGCTACTTTTAGAAAATCCCCAGCATGTCCTTCGCCTCATCGGTCATTCGATCCGGTGTCCACGGCGGCGACATCACGAGCTTGATCTCTGCCTCATCGACATCACGCAATCGTTCGAGCGCCATTTTCGATTGTTGCACGATCTGCGGACCCGCTGGGCAAGCGGGACTCGTCAGCGTCATCTCGACATAAATCTTCTTGTCGTCCCGATTGACCGAATAGACCAAACCGAGGTCAACGATATTGACCATCAACTCCGGGTCGATCACCTGCTTGAGTGCCTCGATCAGTCGGATGTCATCATCCGCTCCTGGCTCCGGAGTCGGCACTTGATCGCCGTTGGACACCGTCGCCGAAACGACAGGGATGTCAGCAGTCACGACAACCGAAGCCGCAGTGGATGTCACGGCCACCGCTGCTGGCGGCAACTCCGCCCCAGCCGGACCGACAAAGACCTCGCCATCCCGCACCTG
>CAZILR010000731.1:0-3369 GCA_964539995.1 uncultured Planctomyces sp. | reverse complement strand
AGGGCATCGGGTGCGTCGAACAACTCGCCCATCGCGCTCTTGCCACCTTGTTCGGGGAAGACGCTGTAGTACAGGCTGCGGCGGAAGGTCGTCAGAGCTTCGGTATTCTCCAGCTCTTGACCGCCGAATTTCGGTTCGAGTTTTCCAGCCAAGTAGAGCAAGCTGTCACGAACGACCTCAGCCTCCATGCGGCCGGCATTCATCCGCCACAGGAGTTTGTTTTCAGGATCGAGTGTGACAGCCGTACCGCGACCGTCAGGGAGTGGCCCGTGTGACGGCTCAGGCTGGCTGCTCCCTGACGGTCGCGGTACGGATTCGGTCATCCCGGCTGACGATGCTCGCCGATACGCGGCGCTGGTCACGATCAGCCGGTGCAGATGCTTCATGCTCCAGCCGGATTCCATGAATTCGACGGCCAGCCAGTCGAGCAATTCCCGATGAGAGGGAGCCGCGCCGTTGCGACCAAAGTCGTACACGCTGCTGACAAGCGGTGCGTGAAAGTGATGTGACCAGATGTGATTGACGGCTACCCGCGCGGTCAGCGGGTTATTGCGCGATGCGATCCACTCAGCGAGCGCCTTGCGTCGGCCGGTGCTGGTCTTGGGGTACGACGGGCCGAGCGGCGAATACGTTTCGCTGGCTTGATCGGCGAGAGCCGCACGAGCTTTCTCCAGCGCCGGACGTGACGCGGACAAGAGCTTGTGCGCGGCCGCGATCTCCTTCTGTTGATTGGCGTCTTTCGTGGATTTCGCTTCGGCTCTCGAGAGCATTCGTTCGTGCGCGAGCACATCGGCGTCCGCTCGACGGAATGCGGTTTCACGTTCAAGGCGACTTGCGGTGCGAGCGATCGCGGCGATATCGGCACCGACAGACTCGCCGTGCTTTGCTTGGTCGGCGGCAATGCGGGCTTCGAGGCTGGCCAGTTCCGCACGAACGGCAATGACCTTGGCCTCCGCTGTTCGCAACGGATGAGTCACGGCCTCGACGGCTCGGCGGGCGGTTTGCACCTTTTGCGTGAGGTCACGCAGTGCGGAGTTGCCGGCGGTCGTCGAAACGACCGACGTGGCGGGTGCGACTCCGAATGTTGAGTCGGCCCAGCCGTCGATGCCGGGGATGTCGCGGCCTTCGGAGTACTTTGGCGACTCGAAGTCGAACGCGAGCAATCGCGCGGCGGGCTGATTCTCGGCCGGCGGAGCGGTCACGGTGACGTCGTCGAGCAGCACGACGCTGCCGGTGCGGGCGTCGAAGCTAATCCCCTTGGTCGCGTCGCCGACCGGATTCCAGCCGTTGAGCGCGACCGGGACGCGATCCACCAGAAGCTTGTCATCGGTCAATGAGCACACCGAGAGCAAACAGCGGTCGGCCTTCGTTTCCACGATCAGTGTGACTTCAAATCGTCGCTGGCCGGCAGAGAAGTCGTAGCGGCCGGCGTCGAACTCGGTGAATGTTCCGGGTCGATACGCGATGACACGTCCTTTCTCGAACGCGACGAAGCTGGCGGTCAGTCCCTTCACGACATCCTTCGCGAGTTGGAAATTGACGTGCGCGTCGTTGAGGATCAGCCACTGAAAGCGGAACGTCGTGCCGTCGTCCAAACTCTTGAGTTGCTGCAATCCGTTCTGCACGACACGCCGGCCGGCTGTCGCATCGAGCAACAGCGACTGTCGCCCGACGAGTGCTCCGGGCTTCCCCATCTGCTCGGCCTCGCGAACCGCGTTGTTGAATTCGGCTTCGGCTTGAGTGAGTTGCTCACGCTCGAATTTCGGGACTTCCGCCTGTGACGGCTTCGCCGCGGCGAGTTCCGTCTCGGCTTGGGCGATCGCAGCACGAGCTTCCGCCAACAACACTTCATGCAGCTTCGGTCGCAAGCCAGGATTCCACGCTCGCGGCGGCAACTCGACTGGAACGATCTGCATCGCGGACTCGGTTAAGAATGCCGGCACTCCGGGGGACATCGAGCCGCGATCCTTCACGCGGTTCCTTTCGTCGCCGCCGGTGTAGAACCATGTCGGAGCGTCGGGTGTCTTGTCGAAGATCCGAACTGCTCCGAGACGCTGAATCTTGCGGAGCTTGCCGTAGTCGTATTCCTCGAATGGCCCCGGATCGGCTTGCCCCGGCACGCGATCTTGGCGAACCGAAATCGGCTCGAAGAAGGCGCGAAAACGAAAATAGTCGTCCTGCGAGATCGGGTCGTACTTGTGATCGTGACAGTGAGCACAGTTGAACGTCAGGCCGAGAAACGCCTTGCCGGTGTGCTCGACCGTCGCACGCATCGAGTCGTTCGGGTTGAGCGCGTACCAGTTGCGAATCAGATAACCGGTCGCGACCGCTGCGTCATCGTCCTCGGGACAGACTTCATCGGCGGCGAGCATCTCGCGAATCATCCGATCGTAGCCGTGATCGGCGTTAAGCGACCGCACGATCCAGTCCCGCCAGCGCCAAATCTGCGGAGCACTGTTCCACACATCGGGCACATGCCGGCGACCGTACCAATCGCTGTACCGCCAGATATCCATCCAATGCCGAGCCCAGCGTTCTCCGTGACGCGGATCGCGCAGCAATCGATCGACCACCGCTTCGTAAGCCGACGGTGACTCGTCCGCAAGGAACGCCTGCAACTCGTCGCGAGTCGGTGTCAAGCCAATCAAGTCGAGGTACACGCGGCGTAGCAGAACAGGCTTTTCAGCGGCCGGACGCGGTTCGATGCCGACGGATTCCAACTTCGCCGCGACAAAGGCATCGACCTCGTTTCGGATTTCGGATTTCGAGCTTCGAGCTTCCGGTCTCACCGGCCGGCTCGGTTTCTTGAAGGCCCAGTGCTCGCGCGGGTCTTGTTCGGGCGGCTCGTTCTCTGGAGAGACTGCTCCTTGTTCGATCCATGTTCTGAAGAGCGTGATCTGCTCGGCGGTCAGCGGCTTGCCCTCGGACGGCATTCGGATTGAAGGGTCATCGGACGAGATGCGTGCGAGCAGCGGACTGGCGACCGGCTGACTGGCCACGACCGCTGGGCCACCGTCGCCACCTTTCCGGATCAGGACTCCGGTATCGAGCCGCAGTCCCGCCTTCTGCTGCAACGCTCCGTGACACGCGAAGCAACGCTCCTTCAAGATTGGCTTGATGTCGCGCGCATAATCAACAACGGGTGCCTGAGCGACCGCCGATGAGGTGACCGCCAACTTCAGCAGTAGTATCAGGCCGACCTTCATGCTTCTCGTCTCCTCGGCGAGGCTTTCGTAGATGGAGATGAAAGTCTGAGGCTCTGAAGTGAGAATGGTGTTTTGTGGCGAATCATCACTTCGCAATCCGGAGCCTTCAACAGGACGACTTTAGCGGTGTTCGTGGGCTTGGACTATCACCAGGCGTTTGTGC
>CAZILR010000730.1:2081-3372 GCA_964539995.1 uncultured Planctomyces sp. | reverse complement strand
CCGATCATTCCCGAGGTCTCGACACCCAACGTCAGCAAGTTCACGCGGCGGTCCTGGAGGCGGCTATTTGGACTCGACCTGTTTGTACAACTCTACGAACTGAGCTTGCTGAATCGGGAGCGAAATCGCAATGCCCGCCTTCTCGAATTTGCTGCGAGCGGTTCGTGAGCGTTTCCATTCCTCGTCGGTCAGCTTGCCGTCACGATCGTTGTCGAGCCCCACGAAAACCTTCATCCCGGCCGTCATTTCCACGGGAGTCGCAGCAGCGGCAGGCACTGGGGTGGCAGTTCCGCTCGGCTTGGCGACTTCGTTTGATGAGGAGGGCAGAGGACCGCTCGCCATCGCGACGGTCGTTGATGACGAACTGGTTGCGGCGGACGTGCTGCTGGTTGTGCTCTTCTTGGTGGATGCGATGAGTTCGTCAGCCGTCAGCAGGCCATCGCCGTTGCGGTCCAAATTGAAAAACTGTGCGAAGGCTCCGCGATCCCATTCGTACAAGCCGATCTGCCCGTCACCGTTTTTGTCTTTGTCGCGATAGTCGGTGGGAAGATCCTTCGTGATGCGCACCTTTGGCTTCACGGCTTTCTTGGACGACTTGCTCGACGAAGACGAATCGCCGCGGCGGTCGCGGTCGCCGTCGTCTCGACGGTCACGATCTCGTCGTGAGTCCCGGTCGGAATCGTCAGAGCGCCGATCAGAGCCGCCTGGAGGCCCACCACCGAAGGAAGGCGGCCCGCCCCCGAACGAGGGCGGTCCGCCGCCAAATGACGGAGGTCCGCCGCCGAACGATGGTGGCCCGCCTCCGCCGCCATCGGGTCGGCGGAACTGCGAAAAGTCACCGCTGGATCGGGCTTGCTCGAACTGCTCACGGATTTTCTGCGAGGCCTGGATGAACTCTTGCTGGCTGATCGGCCGCGAGACGTCGATGCCGGCTCGCGAGTACATATCCCGCATGAAACCGATCTCGTCGGGATCAATCTGGCCGTTTTGATTGCGGTCCATGCGGCGGAACGAATCCTCCGGCGAGGGGAATCCTCCGCCTCCGAAGCTTCGACCGCTATCGCCGCTGCGAAAACCTTGAGCGTTCGTCGTGGCGCAAAAACCAGTCAGCAACAGGCTCATTCCCACCAAGAGCCGAGTTCCGCCCTGAAGCCACCGAGTTGGGCTTTTCAAGTTGGCGTGGATTTTCATGCTGAAATTCCTCCGACGAAGCGTACCGAATCCAACTCTCTGGGGTTTCCTATCGACGTCGCTTCTGGAACCACAGAGGTCGCGACCATGAGAGTCCTCG
>CAZILR010000730.1:439-2071 GCA_964539995.1 uncultured Planctomyces sp. | reverse complement strand
TGTGGAAACTCCTGCCACCGAGCGAGCCAAGATCAAGCCTTTGGGGTTTCTATCGACGCCGCTCCGGTGTCTGAAGGGGCTGTGACAAACGGAGTCCTCGAATCCGCACGACCCAACCGACCGGTCTCTCCGGCGGATTTTGCCGGTCCAGCACCAAGTTTCCACTCAGCCAAGAGCGGCAAAAGCCGAAGATTCCCGATACGACTCAGAGTCACCCCAGAGGCCCGGAACCGCCGGAGAATCCCGCAAGTTCTTGAGTTCCGAATCCTGACGCGGGTAGCATCCGCCTTCCTGGCCGGATTTTGCGGCGGAAGGCGGACTCCGGTGGTGACTGTTTTCGTATTCCCAGAGAACCTCGCCATGAAAAACGCTTCACATCGGTTCGCGTTCACGCTGACGCTTGTTGCCGTTCTGTCGATGACTTCTGCCGCGAACGCTCAGCGGCGCGGAGGTCCGGGAGGCGGTGGTTTCGGCGGCGGTGGCGGGTCAACGGTTGGTCTGTTGCTCCGCGATTCCAACGCCGAAGAACTCAAGCTGACCGACGAGCAGAAAACCAAGATTCGAGAAATCAGCGACAAGCTCCGCGAAGACACTCGTGGTCGCGACCTGTTCAGCAAGTTGGGGCCAACGGCCTCCGAAGAGGAACGCACCGCCGCAATGGCTGAGATGGCGAAAATTCAAGCCGAACAGCGCAGTCAGTCCGATGCGGATTTGAAGAAGTTGCTCTCGGCCGAGCAGTTCACGCGCTATCGCCAAATGGCGTTGCAGTCTCGCGGAGTCAGCGCTCTCGGCGACAGCGACGTGGCCGGCGATCTGAAACTCAGCGACGAACAAGTCGCGAAGCTCAAAGCGATCGGCGAAGAGTCCAGCAAACGGACCCGCGAAATGTTTGAGAAGATGCGCGAGTCCGGTGGTGGTCGTCCCGGCGGGGAGGACATGCGAGCCAAGTTCGACGAGCTTCGCAAAGAGTTTGAAGAGAAACGCCTGGCCGTTTTGACCGACGCTCAGCGCGAGCAGTGGACAACGCTGAAAGGTCCGGAACCGACGCCGGAAGGTGAGGCTCCGAAGGCCGACTCGAAAACGACGAGCACGACGGAAAAGCCAGTTCGCGTTTCGCAACCGATCGCCAACGCTGAAGCGGTCAGCAGCCAAACTGAAGACAAGCCGCGCAAGCCGGTCGTGTCGTTCGGAAAATCGGCCGACGAATTTGCCCTCGCGAAGTCGGCCACACTCAACACGGCCGACAAGCCGGCTGACGCAACCGCCGAACCAGCGAAGCCCGAAAAAGTCTCGTTCAATTTCCAACACGCCGCTTGGGCTGATGTGCTCAAGACGTTTGCGGAGTTGGCTGGGCTGACGCTTGACCTCAACGTCGTCCCGCCCGGTTCGTTCAACTATTTCGACGAGAAGGAATACACGCCGGAAGAGGCTCTCGACGTCATCAACGGCTACCTCCTGCAAAAGGGGTATGTGCTCGTCCGCCGCGATCAGTTTCTGGTCGTCGTCAACATCGACGATCCGATCCCACCCAATCTGGTCCCGAAGGTGAAGGTCTCTGATTTGGCGAAGCGTGGGAAGAATGAGCTGATGAATATCGTCAACAACTTCACTAACGGCGTACGTCACTGTGTG
>CAZILR010000730.1:0-429 GCA_964539995.1 uncultured Planctomyces sp. | reverse complement strand
AGTCGAGAACATCACCGCCGAAGAAGCAGCCGAGGAAGCCAAAGAACTCATCGGCCCGCAAGGCAAAGTCGTCGCCCTGAAGCGATCGAGTGCCATCAGCGTCACGGACGTCGGCTCCAACTTGCAGCAGATTCACGATTTGTTGATCACGCTGGGTGCGGCTCCGACAGACGTGACCTTCATGGCCTACTCGTTGAAGCACATTGACGCTCAGGAGGCGGAAGACAAAGTCCGCGCGATGTTCGGCCTGCAACGAGGCGTTGAGTCGGTCGCTGAAGGGTCGCGATCCCGTTCGTATGATCGCGGCAGCAGTGAAATGCGTGACCGTGACGGCCGTCCGATCGTGATGCCCACGCCGACAAACACAAAGCCGAAAGTTCAAGTCAGTTCCGATGAGCGCACGAACCGACTGCTGGTGACCGCCAACAC
>CAZILR010000729.1:0-3374 GCA_964539995.1 uncultured Planctomyces sp. | reverse complement strand
GAGAGTCGCGCGGTAGAGGTAGCGTTGCGTCGCGTTGTCCGGCGATGCGGCGTAATAATTTGCTCCGTTCGCCTCATCGACAGCATCGAGTCCAATCATGTCGAACTGCTCTTGAGTGATACGGCGCAACGAATCCGTACCGCGACCGTCAGGGAGCGGCCGGCTTCGATCGCCATCGGGGCCACTCCCTGACGGTCGTGGTACGGCCGAGCCGCCTGTGGTCGAGGCGAGATACGGACGTCGCCAACCGTCCCGTTCGCTGATCCATAGAAACTGCTCGCCGTTCTTGATCCAACGGAAAGGATTCTCATTTTCGAGCCACGCCGGATCGGACTCGGTCAGGATCGTTCGCGTCGCTCCGGTCTGCGTATCGGCCAGCATCACGCGGTTCGTGTTCTGCAGCCGGTTGAATTGTTGCAGCGCGACGTGTTTTCCGTCCGGCGTCCATTCCAATTGCGCGAGATAGTGATTGCGCGGATCGCCCGGAACGTCGAGCCATTTCGGCTCGCCGCCGTTCACGCTGACAACCCCGATTCGCGCGGCCGAATTCTGCTCGCCGACCTTGGGATACCGAATGCCGATCGGCTTCGAGTACGAATCATCCGTGTTGTTGATAAGAAAGAACTCGCGCACGCCGGACGAGTCGATTTGCCAAAACGCGATCGACTTCCCATCGGGACTCCAGCGATAGCCGTCGCGCAGGTCGAGTTCCTCCTCGTAAACCCAATCCGACGTGCCGTTGATGAGCGTCGCCGAGCCGTCCTTCGTCAGCGGCGTGATGCTCATGTCCGCGAGATTCTGGACGAAGAGATTGTTTTCCCGCACGAACGCGACGCGCGAGTTGTCCGGAGAGAGCTTCGCAAACATCAGCGTCGATGGCTTCGCGTCGCCGCCGAGCTTTTTCAATTCACGCTTCGCGATGTCGAGTACCCAATAGTCGCCGCGTGTGTTCCGTCGCCAGACGCGGCGGCTGTTCGTGAAGATCAGCAGCTTCGATTCGTCGTCCGAAAACTGAAACGTCTCGACGTTCAGCGGTTTCTTGTTGCCCTTGTCGTCCTTCTCCGCATCGGCCGGAATGAACAACTCGGCCGGGATGACGATCTTCGTCTCGTCGCTCGCAGTGTCATGCCACACAAGCTGACGTGCTGGAGGTGCCTCGCCGTCTTTCGCTGGCGGGTCCGAAGCGGGACGCTTCGGCCACGGCTCAAAGGTGTAATATCCCGGCCCCCGCTTCTTCCAAACAATGGTGCTGCGACCTTCCTCGTCGAAGTCCTTCGACGCGAAGATGCGATCGACCGTCAGCAGCGATTTGTCGCTGACCGCAGAACGATCCTCAACCTTCTTCTCAGCCTCCTTCGAGCGATTGACCGCCTTCTCGCGAATCTGCCTGCGGGCTTCGTTCAATCGCTCCGGCCAGACGAACGTCGGAGCCTTCGTTGGATCGTAGCCGGCCAGATGATCTTTCAGCCGTGTCGTCGGCTTCGTGTAAACCAGCTTCGTCTCGCCGAAGACTTCGCGGCACATCGCGGCCAGGCCGGGGTCGTATTCAAGCAATTCCTCGCGCGTGTTGACGTGATTGTGGTCGTGATCGTTCTCGCGGTTGTTGTCGAACCAGGACTGCACTCCTTCGGCGAAGTACTCGTGATGATTGGTCGCCGCGTATTTGCCTTTCCACAGTCCCGCCGCCATCGCTCGGTCGTAGGCTTCTTTCAGCCGGCGATCAAACGTCTCATCGACATTGACCATGCCGCGCAGGTGGATGTTGTGCGCGAACTCGTGAATCAAGATGTTTTCGGTCGAGTACGGATCACCGGGATAGCACAGCAAGTTCTCCTCGCCGCACGAGCAATACGGATCGGTCTGCGACCCACCCGTCCCGCGAGCCCGCGCATCCCAATAATCCTTGGGCTTGAGCCACGCGAACTCCGGCACGTCGGTTGTGTATTCATTGTGCGCGATGACACACAGACGCGAGCCACTCTTGATCATTGCCTCACGCACATCCGGCCGCTTCGCCAACATCAAGTTGACCAGATACGCTGCCTCCTTGAGCGCGTAGTCGTTGACCGTCCCCGACGCGACGATCGGATAGCCGTTCGCGCTGACGTACTTCTTGTGGAACGGGTCGGCCTTCAGCTCGATCGGCGGTGCCGTAACGACAAACTCTTCGGCCGTCAGCGACGATTGCCATGCCGCTGCGGTGAGCAACAGAACCAACACGAATCGGATGAGCGCCGCAGACATGGTTGCCTCTTCTATTGGTATTGGCTCAATTTGGCCGGCAAAGACATTGGCCTGACGAATGGGGACAGAGGAATATCTCCGCTCGCAGCCGAGTGCAAATGAGAGGGATGGTCTCGGCCTCCCGTCGAAACGATCCGTTCGCCACACTCTGGGCATCTTGATGACTACGCCAGACCGGAGTTCTTCATGCCGTTTCCGCAATTTGATCGCAGCCAACTTCACATCTTGCCGTTAGGCGAGCGAGTCCACGACCTGCGCCGCGAAGCGATCCTGAATGTTCCCGGCGGGCCGCGAGTACCGTTCGAGCATCCCGCGATTCCGATCCTCGCTGAGCGGATCGTCGAGGCGAAACAGAACGGCCGCGCGATCATCCTGCTCTGCGGCGCGCATGTCTTGCGAGCCGGCAATGCTCCGCTGCTGATCGACTTGATGCAGCGCGGGTTGGTGACTCACATCGGCTTCAACGGTGCGGGAGCGATTCACGACTTCGAGTTGGCCATGATCGGCCAGACGTGCGAGAGCGTCGCCAAGTACGTCAAGGAGGGTCAGTTCGGCTTGTGGCAGGAGACGTCACAACTGAACGACGCCGTGAGCGCTGGGCATCGCGACGGACTCGGCTTCGGCGAAGCGGTTGGCAGAACGATTGAGGCAGAACGATTTCCGTTTCGTGAGACAAGCATCTTCGCGGCCGGTTATCGGCTGCGAGTCCCCGTCACCGTTCACGTCTGTGTCGGCCAGGACATCGTTCACGAGCATCCGAACTTCGACGGGGCCGCCGCCGGAGCGACCTCGTACACCGACTTCCTGATCTTCACGCAATCGGTGACGAAACTCGAAGGGGGCGTGTTCCTCAACATCGGCTCGGCGGTCATGGGGCCTGAGGTTTATCTCAAGGCGTTGGCGATGGCTCGCAACGTCGCGCATCAGCACGACGAAATGATCTGCCACTTCACAACCGCCGTGTTCGATCTGCCGAGCCTCGGTGATGATCTCTCGCAGGAGGCTCCGAAGAACGACCCGCGTTATTACTTCCGCCCGTTCAAAACGATTCTTGTACGCACCGTCGCCGACGGCGGCCAAAGCTTCTACGTCCAAGGCGATCACAAGGCGACGGTGCCGGCTCTGTATGA
>CAZILR010000728.1:0-3376 GCA_964539995.1 uncultured Planctomyces sp. | reverse complement strand
GACCTGCAACTCATCTTCTTTGGGTTCCAGATGGATATCGGTCGCGCGCTTGATGATCGCGTCGTAGACCAATTCCTTCGCCGCCAGGAATCCACGCGAGTTCTCAACCTGCGATGTGCGGCTCGTGTCGCGGCGGCCAGTCGAAGTTTTGCCAATGAACTCGATATCCGGGCCGAGCAGTTGCTGCTTCATCTTCTTGCCGCCGAGATGCAGACCCATCCGAGCCAGCGTGCGAAACACAACGCTCGTGATGTGTTTCTTGGTCAGCAGCCGTGCTGATTCCGGCACGCACGCATTTCGCTCGCGGATGTACAAACCCAGCGGCAAGCCTTGCAGCGCGAGGCACATCAGCAGGTTCAGCGAGAACGGCGACATCGAAACGCCCACCAACAGAGACGCCAATCCGCCGCCGAAGTACGCCGAGTTCCAAAATTCACTGTTGACCTTCAGCGAACTGGCGTCCTGATTGACCCACTTTCCCAGCACCACCCAACCGAAAAACAACGCAACGATCGGCACGAACTTCCACAGGTTGAGATAAAAACCGGCCGGCTGGCCCCAAGCTTTATTGCCGCGCAGAAAGCCGTCTGGGTTTGGAGGAAACTGACTGACGTCGCGAATCGCTGCCGCTGCAGGTCGAGCGGCAGGCGTCGTTTCCGCAGCAGGTGGGGCATCTTTCGACGCACCTTGTTGAGCCAATGACAGACTGACGCCGCTCAGCACGAGCAGCACAAAGGCGATCATCCGCCTCAGCCAGCGCGTTCGTTTTGGCTCATTCTCACGAGGTCGCATCATCGGCTAACACTCACCGCAATCGGCCTCCGCTTGAACAGCGCAGCCGTGGCTAAGATTTTGCCCGCTCAAGAGTGAGGCATGGTACTGGCCACTCGTAGCACTGGCTAGTTTGTCGCAAGCGACCGCTCACCGATCGGCACCACGTTACGAAAACATGGCTGGCGAATGGCCGACATCCACAATGCTGCACGCGCAGATCACCGGCAGTGCGAGTTTCTCCGCAGCCAACAACAACTCTTCGCTTTCACTGCCGGGATTCAGCCAGACCTCGCGCGGCTGAATCGCCACGATGTCATCGAGCAGCGTGATTCCGATTTCTGAAGGAAGATAAACCGTGACTCGATCCAGCGGGCGAATTGGAACCTCACGCAGCGAGCGATACGCGCGGAAGCCTTCGATCTCCGCCGCCCGCGGGTTGATTGGGAAGACCTCCCAACCTGCTCGCGCATGAGCACGCACCGATTTGTTGCCGTACTTGGCGCGATCACGGCTGGCTCCCAAAACGGCAACGGTGGGCATGTGGCACCTTCTGTAGACCAGGCTTTTCAGGCTGGCAGAACGCTCCAACGGCGTCATTTCCAAAAACGAATCAGCCAGGGAAGGCTGACCTACGACATCCGAATTGGCTCGTAATCCGCGAACACGCGAGCCAGATCGAACGGCAGATTGCGTTGCAGTCGTACCTCGCCGACGTCCAGCAGCGTGTGCATGATCGTACCGATGAGATTGCGAATCGTGACTTTGTCGGAATTCGGCTCGCCGGCGTCCTTGGCCGATTGCCCGATCACTCGTCCCATCGGCAAGCCACCGCCCGAAAGCAGCAGCGGAGCGAGGTTGCCCCAGTGATCGCGGCCACCACGACCGTTGATGCGCGGCGTGCGGCCCATCTCACCGCAACAGACCAACAAGATTTTGTCGGAGAGGCCACGAGCTTCGACGTCCTCAATGAACGCCGAAACGGCGTGATCGAACGGCACGCCGCAGTATTTCATGCCCTCTTCGACACCGGCGTTGTTCACGTCGGCGTGATTGTCCCACACGAAGTTCGTCGTCACGGTGACGAACCGACAACCCGCCTCGCACAACCGCCGCGACAGCAGCAGCAACTTGCCGAGCGTCTGCGTGTGATCGGTGTAGAACTTGTAGTTGTTCAACTTCTTGTCGATGTCCTCCGGCCGGATCAGCGGAGCGGTGTCGTACCGAGCGACCGTCTTCGGGTCTTCTTTGCTAAGATCGAACGCCTCGGAGACACCGCGCAGAATCGTGTCGAGCGCCTGCTCTTGGAACTTATCGAGACCTTCCGCCTCGCCGCGCACATCCACCGTGCGGCGGATGCGATCAAATTCCTGTCGCAACTTGCGGCGATCATCGAGCCGCTCACGCGGCAGCGTCAGCTTCAAGCTCTGTTGGAACGGCCCATCGCTGCCGGGCATGAACGGCGCGTAAGCGGCACCGAGTGCTCCAGCATCAGTAAACCGTCCGAAGCCGGTCTGCATCGCTTGAGCTTGCGGGTTGATCGCCTGGGGAAAGAGCGCCGCATTGACCGGCATCCCCGTTTGCGGATGCACCGTCCCCGCCACGCGAGCGTACAACGATCCGAGATTCGCCTTCAGCGTGTCGGCCGAGACAATCGGCTTAATGTCGTGATTGCCATCGCCAGTGACGAACGACCGCACGACGGACAACTTCTCCGCCAGTTGAGCCAGTTTTGGATAAGTCGCTCCAAACGTGACTCCGGGCAGAGCGGTCTGCACCTCACCGTTGATGCTGTGAATGCCCGTCGGCGCGGTCATCTTCGGATCAAAGGTCTCAATCTGGCTCGGCCCGCCGTGCATGAACAGAAACACGACCGACTTGTCCGTCGTCACCGACCGTCCTGCCGCTGAGGAAGTCGTCCGCAGAAAGTCAGCTAGCGTCAGCCCTCCCAGCGCCAAACCACCGATGCGCAGGAAATCCCGACGAGAACCGCGAGCCAGCGGATCGAGAATACTCAGCATGAATCGACCTCATGGTGGGGCAGGTTTTCAACCTGCCAACACGGCCGGGCAGGTTGAAAACCAGCCCCACAGACGGACTCAAATCAGAATGACCTTATCCGTATCGGCCGATGTGTCCAAGCGAAGTTCGGTTTTTTTGCCATGTACTCCAGAGAACTTGTTGCGGCTGCGAAGTGATCCGGTCACTCCGGCAGCCGCGATCAGCGCGTGGATCAGCCCATGTAGCCGTCATCGCTCCGCGTGACGAGCCTGTCTGGTTTGACTTGCCGACGGGCTTGGGACGCTCGAAGCCGGTGACCGGGAAGGCTCAACACCCGGAGCGATGATGGCTACATATCTTGCAGCAACGGCACACAGACCAACTCGGTGTCGCTACGAGCGTACACGCGCGAGCCGGCGAAGGCGGGATGTGCCCAAGTGAAGCCGATGATGTTGCTGCGGGATTGCTCGTGATAGCCGGTCGCGTTCAGCCGCGCGAGAATGAGGTCGCCCTCGCTGTTGAGGATGATCGCGCGATCGGCGTCACCCAGCCACACAAGGCTCGCGTGCGGGTTGCGGCCACGCGGGGTCATTTGGTTGTCGTC
>CAZILR010000727.1:0-3380 GCA_964539995.1 uncultured Planctomyces sp. | reverse complement strand
GCACTCGCAGGCGTCGGCTCGCTGGGGTTTGCCGAAGAGAGACAGGAAGTCGCTGTTGATCTCGGCATCGGGAAGTTGAGCGGCGGAGAAGTTGGCCGGTGCTCCGCCGAATTGCTCGCGCACGCCGGTCGCTTGGACGAGCGAATCGAGCAACGCTTCGGCGTGGATACGGCGCGGGATTGCGTGTGAGAAATTCAGCGTGTCGTGCCGGTTGCTTTCATTCGCGACGCTGCTGCGTTGATATGTTTGCGAGGTCACAATCGTCCGCATCAAGTGCCGCACGTCAAAACGGTGTGCGATGAAATCTTTCGTCAGCGCGTCGAGCAGTTCAGGATTGATTGGCGGGTTCGTTGTGCGCAGATCATCGACCGGGTCGATGATGCCTCGCGAAAAGAAGTAGCTCCAAAAGCGATTGGCGAGGCTCCGCGCGAACATCGGGTTGTCGGGTGCTGCCAACCACGTCGCGAATTGAACTCGGCGGTCAGTGCCGGTCGAGACGGGTGGTTGAATCCCGCCGAGGAATCGTGGCGGCTGAGCTTGTCCCGAACGCGGATTCGTCGAGAAACCGGCCGCGAGTTGCAGGCTGACTGCGCGAGCATTCGGCACGCCGACCATGCGCGGGTCGTTCTTTGGTGTCACTTGATTGAAGAAGCTGGCGAGGCCGTAGTAGTCCTCTTGCGTCCAATTCTCCAGCGGGTGCGTGTGGCAGCGAGCACACAACATGCGAACGCCACAGAAAACCTCGGCGACTCGTTCGAGCGTGTCGTTCGTGTCCTTGCTGATGAGGTAGTACGCCCCGGCAGGATTATCGGCGGCTCCTCCCTTGCTGGTGAGCAGTTGCCGAGTCATCTCGTCGAGCGGCATGTTCGACGCGACCGCGCTGCGAATCCATTCGCGAAAGCCGTACATCGCCGGCTCGTTCAGCCGCACGCGTGAGTTCTGCAACAAGTCTCCCCACTTCAGCGACCAGTGATCGACGAACTCCGGCCGAGCAAAGAGTGCGTCGATCACTTTGGTCCGCTTGACCGGATCGGCATCGGCGAGAAACTTGCGAACCTCATCCGCCGTCGGCTGCAAACCAATCAGATCAAGCGACACACGCCGCAGAAATTCTTCGTCGCTCGACAACTCCGACGGCGTGACCTTCAAGTCGTTGAGCTTCGCGACAACATGCTGGTCGATGAAGTGCTCAGTCGGCACGGGTGTCGGCTGAAAGTCCGGCTTGCGATTCAACACGATCAACCGCGCGGCCGCGAATTTTCGCTCAAACCGAGCGACCACCGCCGACTCGCCCAACCCGCGAGCGGTGACATGGCCGACGTCGGTGACGTCCGCGACTCCGTCGGTGTTGACGTTGAAGATCGCCAGCTTCGTGACATCGCGCGTCGTGCCGTCGGTGTAGTGGGCGACCAACTGCAAGCGATGCGATTGGCCCGGCTCAATGACGAAGCGTTCCGGGAAGATGCGGACGAATTCAATTTCCGCCTTATCGTCGAGATCACTCTTCGCTCCCTGTTCGATCCACGTTTGCAGAATCTTGTGCGACAGCGATCCCTTCGTCAGCCGAATCCCGCCGCGATGCGGCACATCGCCGATCGGCTTCGTCAACAAAAGGCTTTCGCTCGGCTTGAGCAGATTCACACGGCGGCCAAACAGATCGCCGAAGACCGCCATGTAATCCTGAGCCGCCTCGCCGCCGCGCAGCGAGAGCTTAAAACCGTTCTTGCCGAGCGAGTACCCGTGACACGCCCCCGCGTTGCAGCCGCCCTTTGACAGGACCGGCATCACCTCATGCCGAAAACTGTACGGCTTCTCGGCCGTCGGCAATTCGACCGTCACGGGCACTTGCACTGTCTGTCCTGCCGCCTGAACTGTGATCTGCGTCTGCCCTGACTTCAGTGGCTTTACCCAACCGTTCTCGATGACTGCGATCGTCGGATCGGCGCTGGTCAGCGTGGCTTGTTGTGAGAGATCGACCGCAAAGCCATCCGCCGTACGTCCACTGACAGTCAGCGAGTGCTCATGGCGGTGATGAATCAGCTTCAGCGCGGGCGGAACCGCTTGAATGTTGCCAGAGATGGGTAACGGCTGATCGGCCAAAGTGCTCAGGCCGGATTGCATCATTAGGGCCAGAAGCAGGGCCAATCGGTTTATTCGTGAAGATGTTGGTTGCATGTGGAACCTCGGCCTGTCGAACTTCAAACTTTGAGTTCTGAATTTGTCGCACTTGATTGGTAATCGTCAGAGTGACCTTCTGACTGAATGTCGGCAAGCCGTGCTTGCCATTCTCGTAATCTCCTGCGGGCATCTTTGTCGGTCGGATCAACTTCCGCTGCTTGCATGAAGAATTTGTTCGCCGATTCGATTTGGCCGAGGCGTTCGTATGTCTGCGCGAGACACCAAAATGCCACCGGCCGGCCTGGCAGCAACGTCGCAGCGTGAGTGAAGCATTCAATCGCACTGTCATACAGATTTTGTTCGTAGTGCCAATTGCCAAGGTACAGGTGAGTCCAAGGATCTTCCGATGCAATCTCAACCGACCGGTCGTAGGCGTGTTTTGCATCAGCGAACCGACGGCGTTTTACAAGCATCCTTCCCAATCGTTGAAAGACCTCTGCGTCATCAGAGTGTCGCTGAGTTCGACGAATTTGCTCGGTGAGTTCAGGATCGACGTCGGTTAGTTCGGTCGGCGTCGGCGGATTGTGAACGGGATCAGGATGGTCGAACGGCTGTGACCAAAGGCGCTGACACCAGAGCATCGCAAATTCTTGCGCTCGGGTTTCCATCGCAAATTTGCGCCGCACGGATTTGGCTTCGTTGTCAACGATCTGCAAATGTCCCAATTCGTGGAGGAACACGTCGTACAACAAAAACCTTCTGACAGCGATCCTCGGCCATTGGCGGCCTCGTTTGGCCCCGAACTGTTCCGGCGTTTGCCCTTTGACAAGAAATCGAGTGAGACTCACGCGCGGCGGCAACGCGCACAACGCGATCTCGCGGTGTCCACGGTTAACGTATCCAAGGATTCGCCCGCCACGGCTCCTGTCGTTGAAGTGAACTCCGCGCAAGCGACGGCATACTTCTGGATCAAGGCGACCCAACACAACACGCACGTCTTCCGCTGTCGCGTGGTGAAGTCGGTCGCAATGTGGTGATGTGGCTGTGAATTTCATTTTGAGAGAATCGAGTTCAAAGCTATGAGCCGGCAACCAATTTGACGATCAACTCTGTCTCTGTCCGAATCGGCTGGTTGCCGGTTTGCGGATCGGGCGGGCCGGTGGCGATCAGTTTGATGCCTTTGACTTCTCCGGCCGCGAAGTTGGCGGGGAAGCGGAGTTCGAGGGTGAAGTCGGTTTGATCGGCTTTGACCGCCGCGTTCG
>CAZILR010000726.1:2674-3381 GCA_964539995.1 uncultured Planctomyces sp. | reverse complement strand
ACGGCCAAGAAAGGCCGTCGCTACCGGCGCAAAGATCAATCTGTGCTCCAATAAAACGAGTGTTTCCGATTTGCCCGTGGTTGAGGACACCCCCATGAATGACCCCGCTGCACTGAAAGCGAAGTTCACGCTCAAGCCGCTGAAGAAGCCGCTCGAATTGTCGCAACAGTTCCTCTCGGCGTGCTTCAGTCCGACCGGAGTGTTTCTGCTGGCCGGCAGCATGGAAGGGACGGTCGGACGCTGGAACGTGTTGCTGGAGAAACCCGAACCGGAACTGGCGGAGAAGCCGGCGCTGACTGGGTTAATCTCCTGGGTGAGCACTTGTGTTTGCCTGCCCGATGGAAAGCTCGCGGTCGGAGCGGATTCATTCGGCAATCTGGCGTGCTGGTCGTACTGCGATGATGGGGTTGAGCCGGTTTGGAAGATTGCGAACGCTCACGATGGTTGGATTCGTGAGGTCGTCGTGTCGCCCGAGGGGCAGAAGCTCGCGACGTGCGGTCGTGACGGCCGAGTCGTGTTCTGGTCCACCGATGGCAAGCAGCAATCCGAGATCAAAGTCGGTGGCGACTTGTCGGTGATGCGATTCGCTCCCGATGGGAAGTCGCTGTTTGTCGGATCGCTCGAAGGCAAGGTCTCGCAGTGGGACGTGGGGGCGGGGGGGGGGGGACCCCGCCCCCCCCCCCGCGCGGGGGGGCCCCCACCCCCCC
>CAZILR010000726.1:0-2664 GCA_964539995.1 uncultured Planctomyces sp. | reverse complement strand
GCGGGCCTCCCCTCTTGGTCCGGGGGGGGGGGGGGGGGGGGGGGGGGGCCCCCCCCCCCCGCGGCGCGGGCGGGCCCCCCCCCACCCCGCCGAAAAAGGTGCGCGATTTCGATGCGGGAGTGCTGTTCAAGCCCGATCGCCTGCAAGAGGTCGGCGGCATTCGCTCGATGGCGGTCAGCCCGGATGGGGCGATGTTGTTGGTCGGAGGGACTCAGCCGGTGAATGGTGGGAATGTTCAAGGGAAGCCGACGGCGCTGGCGTTTGAGGTCGCGACCGGCGAACTCAAGAAGAAAAAAGAGTTCGGCGAAACGGGCGACGTGTACGTCACCGACTTCGAGTGGCATCCCGACGGCTGCTGGCTGATCTCGACCAGCGGCAATCCCGGCCAAGGCAAATTCCTCTGCTGGCGCGTCGAGGACGAGCAGCCGCTGTTTGAAACGAAACTCTCGAACTGTCACGCCGTGCGACCGCATCCGTCGGGCAAGTGGCTCGCGCTGCTGACGACCAACGCCAACAGCAACGGCAACGGCAAAGTCGTGGACAAAGACGGCCAGTACCGAGGCAACTCGTCGCCGCTGGTCGTGATGACGTTTCCTGGCAGCAACAATTAGGTCAAGTTGAACGTGGCGATGAAACGAAATTTTCTGCGAGCGTGGCCGGCGTTTGTCGTCACCTTCTTTGTCTTTTTGCTCGCACTGTTTCTTGTCAGCGGCAACAAGTCATCGGTGTCTCAACCATTGTCGCCGATTGAGGCTCGATTGGTTGGCAAGTGGTATGACAAAGAACCTGATGACACGCGCAATTTTTTGCCAGATCGAACATTCTCGACATCCAGCGGCCAGTTTGTCGGCACATGGCGAATTAATGACGGGCGGTTGACTGTCACTTACTGGCAACCGTATGAACGGCCAAGCGACTACACGATTTCGGCAGTTATTCATTCATTTACGCGGACGCGCGAGACGACGATTTCTTGGGAGATTGAATTCGCCGATGACAGCCAAACGCATACCATAAGTCACGGCATTGCTCATCAGTACCCAGACGATGAAGTCCTTCCTGATGAAAAATGGGAATGGACCCGTGCTTCAAACAAGTAGCGCTGTCTGCCTAACACGTTCGTTGAAAAGAAGCAGCTAAACGAAGCCTAAAGAACAAAAAATGTTCAATCTCACTGACTCAAATCGAATCCGCGAGTTGTCTCGTCGCCATCTGCTGCAAGTCGGCGGGCTGGGGCTGATGGGGTTGTCGTTGCCGAAGATGCTCGCGGCTCGCGAACCGGCGGGGTCGGGAGACCCGCGCCGAGCGCACGCACTTGTGCCGAAAGCCGACCACTGCGTGATCCTTTTTTTGAACGGTGGTCCAAGTCATTTGGACATGTGGGACATGAAGCCCGATGCGGCGGACGGGATTCGCGGGGAGTTCTCGCCGATTCCGACGTCGCTGCCGGGTTACTTTGTCAGCGATCAGATGCCGAAGCTCGCGCGGCACATGCACCGGGCGACGGTCGTGAGGTCGATGCATCACGGAGTCAACAACGCTCACGCGGCGGCCGTGTATGCGGCGATGACCGGGCATGACCGAGGCGAAATCGGCGGCGGGACTCGGCCGACCGATTACCCGACTCCGGGGAGCGTTCTGTCGATGATTCGTCCGCCGGATCGGCCGATCGTTCCGCAGGTGCATCTGCCGTACATCACGGCCGAAGGAGCGGGCGGGCCGCCTCAGCCGGGGTTCTTCGCGGGGATTCTCGGCCGCTCGCGCGATCCGCTGTTTGTGCTCCGCGATCCGAACTCGCCGGAGTTCGCGATTCCCGAACTGACGCTGCTGGCCGATGTCTCGACCGAACGGCTCGCGCTGCGGCGGCGGTTGTTCGAGACGATTGATCGTAGGATGGCCGCCCTCGGCCGTCCTGCGGTTGCGGAATCCGGTGAATCGGAGGACGGCCGGGGGCGGCCATCCTACGACGCGGCGGCCGACTCGATGACCGGCTTCCAGCAGCGAGCGTTGCAACTGCTCACGTCAGAAAACACACAGCGAGCGTTCCGGCTCTCCGACGAACCGGACGCCGTGCGCGATACCTACGGCCGAAACATCTACGGCCAGAGCACGCTGCTCGCGCGGCGGTTGATCGAAGCGGGCACGCGGCTCGTCACGCTGTCGTGGGCTCCCGATGCGAACGCGACGTGGGACACGCACGGCGGCAACTTCAAGAAGCTGAAAGGGACGCTGCTGCCGCAACTCGACGCCGCATGTTCGAGCTTGCTGACCGACCTCTCCGATCGCGGGTTGCTCGACCGCACGATCGTCGCGGTGTTCGGCGACTTCGGACGGACTCCGAAGATCAACGCCAACGACGCCGGCCGAGACCACTGGAACTACTGCTACAGCCTGATGCTGCTCGGCGGCGGGTTCAAACAAGGTTTGATCTACGGCAGCAGCGACAAGACCGGAGCCTTCCCCGCCTCCGACCCACTGATCCCCGGCGATATCGTCTCCACGATGTACCACTGCCTCGGCCTGCGCCAGGACCGCGAAATCCACGACGCCACGAACCGCCCGTTCCGCCTCGTCCCGACAGGGGACGTCGTCGAGGCGTTGCTAGCTTGACCCTTTGGAGTGCGGGGGGTGGGCCCCCGGGTGTTGTGTTGCACGGCGCGCGTT
>CAZILR010000725.1:0-3382 GCA_964539995.1 uncultured Planctomyces sp. | reverse complement strand
ACCTGCGATCGCGGTGGCTCTTTCGGGAAGCGAACCATCACGAGGCCACCATTTGGTCCCGGAATCGCTCCGCGAATGAGCAACAGATTCTTATCCTTGTCGATCGAGAACAGCTTCAAGTTTCGCACTGTGACCCGATCCACACCGTACTGCCCAGACATTTTCTGGCCCGGATGCACCCGGCCAGGATATGTGTTCTGACCAACCGACCCGAGTGCGCGGTGACACTTTTTCACGCCGTGCGACGCGCGTTGACCAGAGAAGTTGTGACGCTTCATAACACCGGCGAAACCACGACCCTTGGTCGTGCCGATCACGTCCACAAACTTCTTGCCATCAAACAAATCCACGGTCAGCACATTGCCAACCTCGTGTCCCGACGGCTCAGCTTGAAAACGAATTTCGCGAACGACTCGACTTGGCTCGCCACCAACTTTAGGGGCCGCCGGCTTCTTGCTCTTTTGCGACGTCGCCGACCGCTCCAACTCCGCAACCTGTCCGCGCTCCGAACGCGACGCTAACCGACGAGGCTTGTCCTCGAAGCCGATTTGCAGGGCGTGATAGCCGTCTGATTCCAGCGACTTGACGCGCAGCACTCGACACGGCCCCGCCTGGACCAGCGTGACAGGGATGGCGCGGCCTTCCGCGTCCGCCACCTGTGTCATTCCGACTTTACGACCCAACAGAAACATTTTCCCCTCGCAGTCAGCACTGAAGCTGCGATCCGGCGAGGCACAAGCACTCAACCGGCTAAAGGCGAACCACAATCATCCATGCAGCGAAGAGGCTTTGATCTTGATATCTACGCCAGCCGGCAGCGACAGACGGTTCAGAGCGTCGATCGTCTTGCCCGTTGGTTGCACAATATCAATCAGCCGCTTGTGCGTTCTGATCTCAAATTGCTCACGAGACTTCTTGTCGATATGAGGACTTCGAAGCACCGTGTAGCGCTCAATACGCGTTGGCAAAGGGATTGGGCCACGAACATCGGCCCCCGTCCGTTTGGCAGTGTCAACAATTTCAGTGGCCGACTGATCCAAGACGGAATGATCGTAGGCTTCCATGCGGATCCGAATTCGCTCTTGGCTCATGCGTTGACCGTTGTTGATGCTGCCTAAGTTCTGACTTTGCCACAGGTTATTCCCATTCGACACCGTCTCCGAGTCCGGGCCGGCCGTTTGGGAAGGGGCGAAAGATACAAGTGCCCTTTTTCTTTGTCAAACGACCCAGTGAAGAGAAGTTGCGATCTGCGACGGAATTAGGTTTCGTTGCCGTGGACATAAGCTGCTCGGAGAGAGCGTGCTGTTTGTCGGACGAACCCGTTCCGACAAAACGGTCCACGATTTTGAAGCGGATCATCGCCGTTAGAGACCTCATTGCGATCGAGTTGTCCGCGATATTGAGGTCTTGCGTGAATTTGGAAATTCGCCGTAGATTCCTCCTTTGATGCGGACCTTTGTTTCGGTGAATTCACAACGGCAGGATGCCTGATGTGGTGCGGAAAATGCCAATCTGAAGTGGCTGCCGAAGTGTCGCCTGATAATCAGCGCGTCTTTTGTGCGTCCTGCGGAGCATTACTGAGCACAGTCGATGTCCCGCCCACCCGCTCCGGAGCCGACAAGGTCGGTGACCGTACCAAAGACGCTCGCGAACTTTTGCAGCGTTGGTCCAGTGGCAAGGTGATCGACCCATTCGGCCCGGCGATTCGGGCTCCGGCAGTTGCCAGCAGTTTGAATTCCGCAACCGTGCCTGTTCCGTCTCCGAACGTCGAGTCTGGCGGCCCTAACGAATTGACTGCCGGCGACTCGGCCGCGCCGATTGCCGTATCCACCGAAAACACAGCTCAGCCGCTGTCTGGCACGGCGATTTCGCGTTCAGATTCGCCGGTGCTTCGGAGTGGTTTTCCTGCTTTTTCAGTTGGACACTCCGATGCGACCAATTTGCTTGGCGAGCAGATCGTTCCTGCGACTCCGAATCCGTTTGCCGCGATCACCGAACCGTCACACCCCGTGATTGCGCCCATTCCGAATCCGTTTGGTGGTTCAGGCGAATCCTCCACTCCGGTCGCATGGTCGTTGCCAAGTCCGCCGATGGTGGTTGTTCCAAGCCCCAATGTTCTTCGCGTTGATGCGGCACATCCCGCAGATCATTTCGCGAGCGGCACGAAGATCACGAGTCCCCCGCGCACCGATTCGGTTGGTCCATTTGCTGCGATCGAACGACCTGCTGAGCCAAAGCGGGAATCGAGGCGAGTGATGTCGTGGTTTCCGACGTGGGATCCGGCGGTCTGGCGATCCGAGCCTGGGGCGTCAGGTGGTTGGTCGTCGATGGCGGGACAATTCTTGGCGTATGCCGGAGTGCTCGGCATGACGGCCGGTGCGTGCATGGCTGTGTGGAGCTATTTCGGTGGGCCGGCGAATTACGCTCCGACCGGCTGGTTGCTGGCGACGGCCGGACAGATGCTGCTGTTTTTTGGAGTCGTGACGCTGGTCTCCGGTGGACTCGAACAAACGACGGAACAAGTCAACAAGCGAATCGAGCAGCTCGGCGATCACATCATCCGCATTGAGCAGGCGGCTCGCGAAATGAGTTTGCGTGGCAACTCGATTCCGCCGGCTCATTTTGGACACGATCCCGACGCGGCCGTGCCGCAGCGATCGGCGGCGTCAGGCTATGAACGCTCGGTAGTAGAAGAGTAGCCCGGTTGCCGACGTCAGCACGAGGTCGATGACCGACAGCCAGCCCAGCGTTTTGTGGAGCCGGCTGTGCTCACACGGAGCGGGTGGCTTCGGCATCCGCTGGAGAGCCAACGCGATCGTCGTCCCCCACAGCAGCGGAGTGGAGATCGCGAAGGCCAGATGCACATACAACGTCTGCTTCGCGGTCTCGAATTGTTCGGCCGAGAGCGGCTTTTGGCGCGAACCCACGATCTCTCGCCAGCCGCCGTGAGCGCGGATGTCGATCTCGAAGGCGATGACCGCCAACAGCAGCACGCCCGCCAACGCCAGTTGCAGGTTGCGGTGGGCGACGTAGTTTCGTTGGACCTTCACGAGGTACAGGCTGACCAGCAGAGCCGGGACGATCAGCACCAGCGCCGTCACCACGAAATCGAGCATGAATGTCGATCCGTCGTAGCCCAGAAATCCGTGTGACATGATTCAATTGCCTACGGGCTTCGTCCCCAAGCCCAGAAAACTCGTGACACGAGCAACACGAGCGAACGATGACGACTTCGCGAGGACGGGACAAGCATCCGATTTCATCGTGGAAGCGGTCACGTCGAATCGTTGAATGGCCAACCGCAGGCGTGCGCGGCCTACGGCTGGCTAATTCGTCGGACTGCAAAAATGTAGGGTGGGACCAGCGCAGCGCCGGCCCACCG
>CAZILR010000724.1:0-3395 GCA_964539995.1 uncultured Planctomyces sp. | reverse complement strand
TGGTCCTGAGTCCAACGCTCGAACGGATGATCGTGGCACTTGTTGCAATTGAAGCGAATCGCCAGGAACAGGTGCGTCGTGTTCTCCATCGTCGCGGTCGCCTCGCGAAGGATTTTGTAGTACGCCGCCTGTGGAACATCTTTGTTCGAGCCGGTCGCGGTGATGACCTTCTTGGCGAATTGGTCATACGGCGTGTTCGCTGCGATCTCGTCACGAATCCATTTGCGGAATGAGGTCGCTCCTTCACGAGCCAGGAACTTTCCGTTGACCTGCAACAGGTCGGCCCACTTGTTGGACCAGTACTCGACGTAGTCGTCCGAGCCAACCAGTTTGTCAACCAGTTCGTCGCGCTTGACCTTCGTGTCGCGAGTGTCGGCGAGGAACGCTTTGACTTGATCGACACTCGCTGGCAGACCGGTCAGATCGAGATACACGCGGCGAATGAAGTCCGCATCAGACGCGAGTCCTGACGGCTGAATCTTCATCCGTTGCCACTTGGCAGCGGCGAGCGTGTCGATCTTGTTGTTGGCCGGAGGTTCAGCCCACACGAAGCCCGTGCGGTCCCCCATCACGGTCAGCGTGGTTGCGGCATACGAGCCTTCGTAGCGGACGAGCATCGGGGCTTCACCGCGTCGGAGCGACTTCAGAATCCCGCCTCGTTCTGCGGCGGCGACTTCGGTGTTGCCGCTTTCGACGAACGCTTCGCGAGTGACATCACGGACTCGGCCATCGGCGTAGGTCGCGAGGACTCGCAGTTGTTGCTTGGCTCCGATCAGTTGCACGACGGGGTTCTGCGGCAGCACTTCGATCTTCGTGACGCGCGGCGTGTTGAGGTCCAGCTTCACGCCGTCGGCAACCCAGCGGCGAACGATTTCGTAGTACGGCTCGCCCGGCTGAATGACTTGCCCGCCCATGTGCGGCACGGCGGCCGTCGTCTTGAGCAGCATCAAGCTGTCGTCGGGCGAGGCGAGATTCACGCGCCGCGACGAGAGATCATCGGTCAGTGCTCGGACGTCGTAGATCGGGTCGTAGCCGCGGAGCGAGAGCTTGAAACCGTTCTTCCCTTTGACCGCTCCGTGACAGGTGCCTTGATTGCAGCCGACTCGTGAGAGCACCGGATTCACATCGCGGATGAAGTCCGGATGGAACTCGGCAGCGATGCCACTGGCCTCCACCGGGATCGTTGCCGTTTGATCGCCGAGCTTCACGACAATCGCCGTCGCGCCGTCGGCCGTCGCTTTGACAATGCCAGACGGAGAGATTGTCACGGTCGGTGCGGATGCTTGCGTCTGCACGAGTCGCGTGGCATCGACGCGGTCGCCGCTCTCCAGCTTCGCGGTCACGAGGACTTGAGCGTAATCAAACGGACTGGTCAGCTTGATCGCGTTCGGCACAACTTCGAGTCCGACCACCTTCGCGCCGGCCGGTAGCGATTCGGTTTCGAGTTTTTCTGCCGCCGGCTTGAAGTTCGCCGCGAGCTGACTCGGAGCCGCAGCGTTCGTCGGCTTCACCGGAGCCGGCGAAAACTCTTTCGTGACGGCACCCGTGTTCGCATCGATCAATCGCACGACGCCGTCTGACCCCGCTGCCGCGACGATGTTCCCGTCGGGTCGGAACGCGAGGGCGTACACGTTCGCTTTGACTTCAACCTTCGCTTCGGCGAGCGCCGCCGCTTTGAAGTAGTTCTCGATCGCGTCTTTTTCCGCAGGAGCACGGTCGGCGAACTTCTTGTCGAGCATGGCTTTCACGTTGGCCGGCACTTGCGCCGGATCGAACCGGAAGACGAACACCTGACCGGCTCCGTCGAGCGCACTGGACGCCGCGAACCGGAATCCGTCGCGGCTGGTGGCGACTCCGAAGATGCGGCCGCGCATCGCGGAAAACGACCGCAGCATGTTGGCGTCATCACCGATTTGCCGCGCGGTCTTGCGATACAGCCGATAAATCTTTGGCACGCCGTCCGAGCCACCCGTCAGAATCTCATCGCGATTTGGCAGAGAGGCGACCGCTTGAATGCCTCCCTTCAACGCACCCGGAGTAATCGACGTGATGTTGTCCACGAATCGCTGCGTGCCGACTTCCGTCAGCTTGGCCGTCATGTCGCGGCTCACCGAAACCACATGGCTGCTGTCCGGCGAGAAACCGGTGTCGAGTACCCAATCCGAGTGCGCCCCGTTTTGCAAAACCTGTTGACCGGTCGTCGTGTCGATCGCTCGCAGCAGGTTGTCCGCACCACCAAACGCGATCAGCTTCCCGTCGGAGGACCAACTGCCGCCGTAGACCGTGTCGAAGGTCGCCGTCACGGACAGCGTCAATTTTTTCGTGGCGACATCCCAAATCTGAATCTCACCCATGCGTCCCGGCAGACCGCCCGTCACCGCAAGCCGTGCTCCGTCCGGCGAGAACCGCACCGATTCAATTCGTTCGGACAAGCCAACCAAACGGCCGATCAATTCGCCAGTCTCGGTCTTTGCCAACAGCACTTCATGGAAACCGGAGATCGCCAGCGTTTGTCCGTCGGGCGAAAAATCGAGCGACGTGACGACCGGCGGCCGGGTGTATTCGGGCGGATGATCTTGATCGTAGCGCTGCTTCGCTCCGGCGGCCGTGTCGTCCTTCGCTCCTTGGGCAATCCATTTTTTGACGATCTCGATTTCGGCGGCAGTCAGCGGGGCTTTGCCCTTCGGCATCTCCGCCTTGCCGTCCTTCGGAGTGATGAGTTGCAGGAGGTAGCTGCCCTCCGGCTTGCCCGGAACAACCGCGGCCGAGCCGCTTTCGCCCCCTTTGACGAGCTTGTCGAACGCCGTCATCACATATTGGCCGCCCGCCTTGGCGGGCTGATGGCAGCCTTGGCAGTTCGCCTGAAAGATCAGGCGGACTTGCTTGTCGAAGCTGATCGCGTCAGTTGCCGGAGTCTCGGCCGCGAACAGCGTTGAGCCAGCCGACAAGCCGATCAAACTCCAGCACACAACCACAAAACGATGCCCAAGCGCACGCATCGCGACACCTCTTGTTACAGGGACCGTCGTCGAGCTTCGCATCCGTCGCGGAACGCTCAACCGGAAATTGTTTGGGTGGGACAGTGGGGTGGGTTCCGAGAAGGCCGCTCCAAATGCGGAACCAATCGGAAAGCGTGGATCAGAGTACCCGATGCGGCCAAGAGAATGCGACTGTCGAGTCCAGGATTTTTCAGGAACTCCGGCAATCGTCCAGTCCGCTTTCACCTACGACCGGACCCCTCGCGCAAGCTCTCCGGCTCGGAGCGGGGGCATTTGACGACGCGATCCGGCTCAAAGCGGTTATGGCCGGACTTCTGACCTGTTGTGGCCGGGGGGGGGACAGACACACCCCCCCCCCCCCCCCCCACTCCCCAAATCAGCGGGGTTGCCGGGGGG
>CAZILR010000723.1:0-3400 GCA_964539995.1 uncultured Planctomyces sp. | reverse complement strand
ATCCGCCGGTCCGACCAACCGCAGATACGCCTCATGCACCAACGCCGTCGCCTGCAACGTCTGCCCAGGCGTTTCCTGAGCCAACCGCGCCGCCGCCAGCTTTCGCAACTCCACATAAACCAACGGCAGCAGTTGAGCAGCCGCTTCGCGGTCTCCCGCCTTTGCCGCGGCCAGAATTCGAGTCACTTCAGTCATGCCATGCACCGAGAAGACAGCGACGATGAGTCAGGGCGAGTCGCAGCCATCGGGGACGGAACCCTCGGACAGCCTCTCACCGACGACCGGACCAGTCGCGCAGGCTCTCCAAGTCGGTGAAGGGGTATTTGACCGAGTGATCCGGCTCAAAGCGATGCGCCGTCATCCACGAGAACGTCGTTTGATCCGCATTGGCCGGATCGGGTTCAGGGAGCGACTGACCATCGGCCTCGGCGTAAATCGTGCGGACGACAGGGACTCGCGCGGACGCCTTGGGGGCGAGGTCGTAATCGGTCCCGCGAGTCTGCACGAACCAAGTGTTGTCGCGGAACCCGCTGACGAGTCGCTGCCGCGCGGCCGCGAGCAGTTCCACACGTCGCGAGTCGGACAGTTCCTGATTCGAGCGAATCAATTGCGACAGCTTCTGTGTCTCCGAGACATCGAAGCTAACCCAGCCATACGGTGGCAGAAACGCTTCGAGCTTGCAGTGCGACGGCGAGTTCTTTGGAAACGCATTGATGCCGTAAGTGACTCGCGTCGGCTGGCCGAGGAGCCGGCCCATCGCGGCGCAGAAGCCATGATAGTCGCTGCAATGCCCTCGCTGCTGTTCCATCGCATGAACCGAACTCGCCTTGAGCGACGCCTTCACATGGTCGTAGGCGAAGTGCCCATCAACCCAGGTCATGACCGAATCGAGATCCTGCAACGGCCCACGTCGCTGCGGCAAAATTTCGGTGAGGAGCTTCTCGAAGCGAGCGTCCGAGACGACCGCTTGCGACTCGCTGCGGCGGTACGGATCGAAGCTGGTAGGCCACTGCTTCACGGTCTGCACACGAGCCGGATCGAGCTGCCAGCGCAGCTCCCATGAGCGAATGCGGAACTTGTGGCGGATGACTTGAGCACCCTGAGGATTCGCAAACTCAAAATAGGCGAAGCGGTTGCCAAACATCGGCTCGTCGGCGATTTGTGGCTTCACCGATTCTGGAAACGTCGTCAACTCCGACGACTCCAATTCCTGTCCGCGATCGCTCGGTGGAATTGGCAGCCAGACGCTCAGTTTCTTTGTCTTGTACGGAGCGGTGACGGTGACGAGAAACTCGATGTCGTAGGTCACCGGATTGAGCCGCTCGGCCGAGTACGGCTGACGAGGGTCGAGCTTCAGCGGTTCGTCCGCACGCGTGACGGCAGATAGGCTCAAACCGCAAAACATCGCCAACGAAATCGAAAGGATTCTCACGCGGACCTGCCTTTCGACACCGAGTACGCCGGGCGAATCACGAACTCGTACAGTCCGCCACCGACGGCCGCTCCGAGAATCGGAGCCAGGATGTAGACGGTCAACCAACTCCACTCGTCCTGCCCCGGCAACGCGACTTCTCCCCAGCCCGCGAACCGAGCGAACAGTCGCGGCCCGAAGTCTCGCGCGGGATTGAAGCACGCCTGAGTCAGCGGAGCGATCACAGAAATCAGCGCCGACACGGTCAGTCCGATAAAAATCGGAGCCTGCCCCGCAGCCGGCGAACCTCGATTCCGTTCGTCGGTCAGAGCAAACACGACGAACGCCAGAATCAACGTGCCGAACACCTCCGCCAGAAACGCCACCGTCGGTGACGCCAGCTCCCGCCACTTGGCATGTTTCTCCACCGAGTACGGCTCGTCACCCGCCGCGAGTCCACCGGGATTCGGGAAATACTCGCCGTAACACATCGCGGTCACGACGCTCCCCGGCTCGCCGCGCGTGACCAGTTTTTCTTTTTCTTTCGCAGCGAGCTGCGGCCCGAACAGAACAAACAGCAGGCCGGCCGCGAGCATCGCTCCGGCCACTTGAGCCACGATGAACGGCAGCACGCGGCTCTTCGGGAATCCCCGCCACAACGCCAACGCCAGAGTCATCGCCGGATTGATGTGTGCTCCGCTGACCCCGCCGACGGAGTACGCCGCCAACATGATCGCCACGCCCCATACGATCGCGACCTGCCACAAGCCGGACTGCGCCCCCGTCAACACGGCGGCATGAACCGCTCCGCAACCAAAGAAAATCAGCAGAAACGTGCCGAAAACCTCGGCGGCGATCTGACGCGGCAATGAAGGAACGGACTCTTGGCTCACTCGAAACGTCTCCTCGTTGAGGCGAATAACGGACGTGTGGGTCTGGTTGGCAAAGAATCTTCTAATCGTTGTCAGAACGTGACTCCAGCGAGTCACCCCTTGACGACGGAATTCCCGGCGACTGCGGCCCCTTGGTGAACGGTGAGTTTGTCTGACGTTCTCGATGTCGTTAGAACGTCGTCTTGTGTTGCGACAGGCAGATCGCAACGGCTGCGATTTGAAGATCGCCGCGAGGAAGATTCTCTGAGAACGGAAGAGCAACCATGAGCAACCCACGTTTCGTGATGATTGGCGGATTTTTGGGAGCCGGGAAGACAACGACCATCGCACGTCTCGCGCGGCATTACATGGCGCAAGGTCTGAGCGTCGGGATCGTGACCAACGACCAGACCACCGATTTGGTGGATACCAACAGCTTGCGAGCACAAGGCTTTGAGGTTGGTGAAGTGGCCGGCTCGTGCTTCTGCTGCAACTTCAATGCGCTGACCTCGACGGTCGAGAAGCTCGGAGTCGCCGAGCGTCCCGACGTGATCATCGCCGAACCGGTCGGCAGTTGCACCGATCTCGTGGCGACGGTCGTGCGACCGTTGGTGCAGATTTACGAACAGCCGTTGGACGTCGCTCCCTACGGCGTGATCATCAAGCCCAGTCACGGTGCAAAGATTCTGCGGAACGAAGCGGGAGCCGGGTTCTCTCCGAAGGCGGCGTACATTTTTCGCAAGCAGATCGAAGAGGCGGACTTCGTCGTCATCAACCGAATTGATGAGATGTCGGCAGACGCGGTGAACGACCTCGCCCTGCGGTTGGAGGAGCAATTCCCCGGCCGGCCGATCCTCCGCATGTCGGCGAAGAGCGGCGAGGGATTCGCAGCGTTCTGCGAATTTCTGGAACAACGCGGCGACTTCGGGCAGCGCGTGATGGACGTGGACTACGACATCTACGCGGAAGGCGAGGCGGAACTCGGATGGCTCAACAGTCAAATTCGTGTCACATCAGCTCAGCCGTTTGAGTTGGACGATCTGCTGCTCGACATCATTCGCCGGCTGCGAACGGAGTTCTCGACCATCGGTGCTGAGACCGCTCATCTCAAGACGAT
>CAZILR010000722.1:0-3409 GCA_964539995.1 uncultured Planctomyces sp. | reverse complement strand
GTACGAACTGACACATCGCGACGGCAACGGCGAAATCTTTTTCGGCGGCCGGCTTGAATATGCCGAGATGCAGACCTGTATCTCGTACCGACACGCGCCGGATTTGTGGAAAGCTCTGGTGCCGAAGTTCGATCCGCAGATGTTGCCGCGATCGGTGGCTAGGTTGGTCAGTCGGCAGCCGCTGACGATCGTGACGCTCGGCGACAGCATCTCGGCCGGAGCGAATGCGTCGGCCGAGTACGACGCGGCTCCGTATCAGCCGGCGTATCCCGAATTGGTGCGGCGGCAACTCGCCGAGCGGTTTCGCAATCCAGTCGAGATGAAGAACCTCTCGGTCGGTGGCAAGGACACCGGCTGGGGACTGACGCAGATCGACCAAGTGGTCGAGGCGAAGCCGCATCTGGTGATCCTGGCGTTTGGCATGAACGACTCGGCGGGACGTTCGCCACAGTCGTACCAAGAGACCACGAAGCAGACGATCGCCGCGATTCGCGAGAAGCTGCCGGAGTGCGAGTTCATTCTCGTCGCGTCGATGCTCGGCAATCGCGACTGGACGCGGCTCAAGCACGAAGTCTTCCCACAGTACCGCGACGCGCTGAAGGAACTTGTCGAACCGGGAGTCGCACTTGCGGACCTGACGTCGATCTGGGAAGGCTTCCTCGAACTCAAGAAAGACTGGGATCAGACCGGCAACGGCGTGAATCATCCGAATGATTTTGGGCATCGAGTTTACGCTCAGGCCATCACGACGCTGCTCGATCCGCGCGGCGAACCGTCCGCTGTTGTCGAACCGCCGAAGACGATCGAGGCCGGGCCGCTGAAGCTCATCGAGCAGCGGTTGCTCGGCAACTACACCTACTCGTATGCCTGCGGGGCGTTTGATCTGGATGGCGACGGCGATCTCGATCTGACCAGCTCCGATGCCGAGCCGAACAGCAATCTGTATCTGTTGCTCAACGACGGCAAAGGTGGATTCCAGCACTCGTTCATTCAAAAGTACGCGGGCCTGAGCGATCAGCCGATTCGGATGGAACGGCACGCCATCGGCGACATCAACCGCGACGGCCGACCCGACGTTGTGATCGTGGACAACCTGAAGTCGGACATTCGCTGGTTCGAGAATCTTGGAAAGGAGACGATCGCGCAGCCTTGGAAATTGCATCGTATCGCTCAGCCGGCCGAGGTGCCGGGATCGTATGACGTCGCACTGGTGGACCTCGATGCCGACGGTGACCTCGATGTGGCTTCGTCGAGTTGGGTTGGCCAGCGGTTTGACTGGTTCGAGAACGTCGGCAGTCCGGGCAACGGCGACAAATGGGTGCGACACGAAATCGCCGAGAAGTTCGGCGAGACACGCACGATTACCGTCGCGGACTTCAATCGGGACGGCAAGCCCGATCTGTTGGGCACGGCGCGGACGACGAATCAAATCGTCTGGTTCGCGAACTCCGGCAAGCCGGCGACCGAGCCGTGGACGAAGTCGATCATCGACGACAGGACGATCGGGCCGATGCACGGACACCCGACCGACATCGACGGGGATGGTGATCTCGATGTGCTGATGGCGTTTGGACTCGCGACCAGCTCAACCGATTCGCACCAAGTGGCGTGGTACGAGAATGTCGGGAAGCCGGGCCTTGGCTCCGAATGGAAAAAGCACCTCATCGCCGGCGGCTTAAATCATGGCTTCGAGGCGGTGGCCGGAGATCTCGACGGTGACGGCGATCAGGACGTCGTCGCGACCGGTTGGAGTTCGTCGGGACAGCTCGTGTGGTTTGAGAACACCGGCGACCCGAAGCTCGACTGGAAGCGGCACTCGATCAAACAGAACTGGTCGAACGCCGTGACCGTGATCCTCGCCGATCTCGACAAGGACGGTCGTCTGGACATCGTCGCCAGCGCCGAACGAGGAGCCAACGAACTCCGCTGGTGGCGGAATGTCGGCCCAGTGAAGTGATCCGCGTTCAGCGAATCTTCAAGCTTGCCAGCGCGATCAAGGCGAGCAGGGCGGAGATGATCCAGAAGCGGACCACGACTTTCATCTCGTGGTGACCGGCGAACAGATAGTGGTTGTGGAGTGGGCTGCACCGTAGCAGTCTCTGTCCGGTTCGTTTGAACCAGAAAACTTGTGCGATCACACTCAGAGTCTCGGCCACGAACACGCCGCCGACGATGACTAACAGGAGCTCTTGCTTGGTCACGAGTGCTGCCAAGCCCAACAACGCGCCGATCGGCAGCGAACCGGTGTCTCCCATGAAGACTTGGGCCGGATGACAGTTGAACCACAGAAAGCCGAGCATCGCGCCGACCAACGCTCCGATCACGATCGCTAGTTCACCAGCGCCGGGGATGTGCGGGATGCTGAGGTATTCAGACAGCGTCTTGTGCCCGGCGAGGTACACCAGCACGGTGAAGGCCGAGCCGGAGAAGATCGTGCAGCCACTGGCGAGGCCATCCAGGCCGTCCGTTAAGTTCACTCCGTTCGAACTGCCCACCATGATGAACGCGGCCCAGATGATGAAATAAATTCCCATCGAGAAGCGAAACTTTCCAAAGGGAAATACCAGGTCCAAACCTTCCGGTTTATCCAGTTGAATCAGGAACAAAAGAAATGCGATCAACAGGGCGAACAGCCACTGCCAGGCAAACTTGTCACGAGCGGTCAGCCCACGCTTTTTCAGGCGCACTTTAATCCAGTCGTCGTGAACGCCGATCACTCCGAAACCAACGACCAGCAACAGCGAGATCAGCATGTAGCGATTCGAGAAATCCCCGCAGCCGAGCGCCGCGACGACAATCGCCAGGACAATGAAAATGCCTCCCATCGTCGGTGTGTCGCGTTTGCCGGCATGCAATTCATTCAATTTTTGCGAGGCGCTGTCGATTCGTTCACGGAACCGTTCACGTAACCAGTGAATCGCATGCGGTCCCAGAACCAGCGCCGTCAGAAACGAGATCAACGTCGCGATCGCGATCCGCGCTGTCAAAAAGACCTGTGAATCACCGGTTGATACCCCCGCCACTCGCTCGAAAAGAGTTGGGTAATTCTTGAGCAACCAAACAAGCATGAGAGCGGAATTTCGAAGGGCGCGGGAACCGTCAGAATACGCCGTAGATTACTACTTGAATCATCAAAGCGAGCCAAGCCCAGATCCGCAGATCCTCGAACCAGATGGACGACCGATCAGCAGGTGTCGCCTTTCGCGACGAAACCTGGATCACCCAGAACAGCATCAGCAGAAAAACACCGATCATCAGCCACTTGGCAATACTCAGCGGGACCGCTTCCAACTGGATCCGCAACGCTTCGCCGATGGTGTGCAGGAACGTCATTCCGCACCTCCTTCGGCATCGAGCCCCCCGATCGCATAGCGAGTTTTTTCGGGAGGATCGGACCGCAGGAAATAGC
>CAZILR010000721.1:0-3409 GCA_964539995.1 uncultured Planctomyces sp. | reverse complement strand
GGGACAGGACGTAGTTCGGACGCCTACGTCCGAACAATCCGACTGACAGACCGGACGTAGGCGTCCGGTCTACGGCCAAAGTTGCCACGCCGTCACCACCGTCCCCAGCATCAGGCAGTACCACGCGAACCAATGCAGTTTGCGTTGCGTGACGAGGCGAATCAGGAATCTCAGCGCGACGATGCCGACCGCGAACGAGATCACCGCTCCGAACAGCAATTGCCCGATCGCCAAACTATTCGAGTGACGCAGAGCGATCCCCTTGAGCAACACGACTCCGCCGACGGCCGGAACCGAAAGCAAAAAGGAAAACGTCGTCGCCGCTTGCCGAGTGAGGCCGACCATCAGGCCACCGGCGATCGTGCTGCCAGAGCGTGAGATGCCCGGAAACAGCGCCAACATCTGAAAGCAGCCGACCGCGAGCGCGTGAGGCCACTTCATCTGATCCATTTCCAACAGGTTGATCTCCAGGCGTTGCCCGGCGAACAAAAACGATGCCGTGACAAACAGTCCCAGCCCAACTAACAGTGGCGACACCAGCGTCTGCTCGAGCCAATCTTTGAACGCGAACCCGACGATCGCCACCGGGATGCTGCCGACAATCACATTGAGCAGCAGCCGATGACGTGTCCGCAGTGACCACAGTTCTTTCCAATACACGACGATCGTCGCCACCAACGTGCCCAGATGCAGGCCGACAATCAGTTCCACCGTTTCAGTTGCCGTCGAACTCGTGCCGAACCAGCGATCAAGCAGGCTGCCGACGAGGATCAAGTGCGACTTGGAGCTGATCGGCAGGAACTCGGTGATTCCTTGCACGACCGCTTGAATCAACGTCTGCCAAAGCTGAGCACCGTCCATGAATGGCTCGCAAAACGTGGGGCATGTTTTAAACCTGCCCGAATGATCGACTGTGGGCAGGTTGAAAACCTGCCCCACGAACGGCGCGGACGGTAGCAGTCGCTCGCCAACGGGTCGAGGCGATCTTGCAACTTCAATCACCAGAGACCTTCAAGCGTCGCGAGCAATTCGTCGTCGCTGATGTCTCGCGGATTGCCGTCCATGCTGTTGCCTCGCGAGCTTTTCGCGATCGCGGGGAGTTGCTCGCGAGTCACGCCCAACGCCGACAATCGGTTGGGGATACCCAGTCGTTCATTCAAGGATTCGATAACCTGGATCAAGCGTGTTGCAGATTCAAGATTTGTTGTCGTGAGACCGAACGGTGGCAAGCCAACTTCATCACGAAAGGCTGCAAAACAAAATCGCCCAAGTGGTCCGAGTTCGTTTTTTGAGACTTCTTGATTGAGCCGCAGCGCGCTTGGCAGCATCACCGCGCAGGCAAGTCCATGCGGAACCTTCGCGTGGACACCGAGGGCCGCTGCGACTCCGTGAGCGAAACCTAAACCGGAATTTGCCAGCGCGATTCCCGACAGCAGCGCCGCGTGAGACATCGCCTCGCGCGCGGATTGGTTCGTCAGATCGCGAGACAGCTCGAACATCGCCCACAGCGCGAGATTCAATCCTTGCTGACAGATGGCTCGCGGGATCGGTTTCGCACGGCGAGAGATCAGGCTCTCGATCAACTGCGTGATCGCGTCCATGCCGGTGTGAGCGGTGATGTCGCGTGGCAGGCTGACCGTCAATTCTGGGTCGACGAGTACGACCTTCGGGACCATCAAATCCGATCGCAGACTTTTTTTGAACGGCGGATCGAACGACGAGATGACCGCGTTCTTGGTCGCTTCGGTGCCGGTCCCGGCCGTTGTCGGCATCGCCAGCAAGGGAAGGGGAGGGCGTTCGATTTTCAGTCCACGGCCGACTCCTTCGAGAAAATCTTTGACCGAGTCGCCGTGCCGATTCGTCGCCAGCGCAGCCACGGCCTTTGTGAGGTCAATTGCCGATCCGCCGCCGATCGCAACGACACAGTCGCTGTCGCGAACACCGAGGCTCACCAATCGCTCGACCGCCGCATCGACATCGGCGACTTCCGGCTCGCGCGTCTGAGTCGCGAGTCGTTCGGTTGCGACACCGGCAGACTGCATCAACCGACACAGTTCGTCGATCGTCCCGTTGGCTTCGAGCGTGCGTGAGCCGCTGACGACGAACGCTCGCGAGCCGAGAGATTTCGCCAGCGAGCCGATTTCCGTGCGACGTCCCCAGCCGAAGACGATGCGATTCGGGGCGAAGAAGTCGTACGGGACGAGCATGGCTACCACTTCCAACTCGAACGCAGATCGGCGTTGACGACGGCCCCTTCGGGCCATTCGTTGCGGCTGAGTTTCACGATGTTGTGAGCACACTCGATGCCCATGTCTTCCGAGCTGCGTGTGTCCGTTCCACCGAGATGTGGGCAGAGCACCACGTTGTCGAGTTGCAGCAACGGACTGGTCGGCGGCAGCGGCTCTTGCTGAAAGACGTCGAGGCCGGCACCGCTCAGATGCCCTGACTTCAGCGCGGGGATCAGATCGTCCTCGACGACGAGGCCGCCGCGAGCAGTGTTGATCAGTACGCTCCCCGGTTTCATCTTGGCGAAGAATGCGGCGTTGCACATGCCGCGCGTCGCGTCATTCAGCGGGCAATGCAGGCTGACGAAATCGGACTGCATGAGAAGTTCGTCCAACTCGACCAGCGGGATGTTGTGCTTTGCCACGAACTCGCGATCGGGAAATTGCTCGTGAGCGATGACTCGCATGCCGAGCGCGGCACAGCGAACGGCGGTGCTCTTGCCGATGCGACCCAACCCGATGAGTCCAACCGTGCGACCACGAATGGGAGCCGTCAGCTTCTGAATCCACGCCCCGGTCCTCATCGTGCGATCGTTGAGGGCGACGCTCTTCGTGATGCCGAGCAGCAACGCGAGCATCAGCTCGGCGACCGCTTCGTGGTTTGAGGTTGGCGTGATCGTGACCGCGATCTTACGTTCGGTCGCAGCCGGGACGTTGACGCGATCGAAGCCGACGCCGGCCCGCGCGATCACTCGCAACTTCGGGCACGCATCGAGCACTCGCGGGGTGAAGTACTCGCCTCCGGCGATGATCGCGACACAGTCTTGCAGTTCGGCGATCGTTTCCTCTTCCGGCCCCAAGCCGCGTGTGAACGTCGGGTTCTTTGGGTAGCGAATGTCGAAGCCCGCGTCGGTCAATACGCGAGCATACGAGGCTTCGGGCTGATGCAGGAACGCTTCGGGCGCAATCAACACAGTCGGCATCGGTCAGTCCTTTCCAGAAAGTGGGGCGGGATGGTACGCCGACTTTCCAGAGAGGGCGAGGCTACCGCCGAGCCGAGACGGCTAATTCGGAATCGCTCGGCCGTGCGGATCGACGCCGGGGCGGTCGAGGTCATGGTCCAACTCGGCGAGCAATTCGGGATCGAGGAAGTGTTCGACCTGCTCCGCGCTTTCGTGGAAGCG
>CAZILR010000720.1:0-3416 GCA_964539995.1 uncultured Planctomyces sp. | reverse complement strand
GCCTCCTCCTCGAGCCCCTCGCTTTCCCAACCCCACACGCTCTTGGCCAGGCGAGCCATCACCACGTCGTACCCCAGTTCTTCACGGCGCTGGGCATCGGGCAGGGATTCGGCCAGCCTTTGGCGCTCCAGGTAGCGGTTCAGCGCCAGGATGGCGTCCAAGATCCAAATAGATCCAAGCAGACCGGCAACCCCGCCCATCAGCGATAACAACGTGCTTTCGACGAGCAATTGCCGCGTGTCGAGCCCGATCTTCTCGACCGAGCCTGGCGTGCCGATCGACAGCGTCACGAACCCGCGCTTCACCAGTTGCAGTCCGTAATCATGAGTCCCACGCCCCTTCCCTTGCGGTCCTTCGCCGATGCTCGTCAGCGGCTCGTAGAACGGCACGAACACCGCTGGAAATGGCCCCTTGCCCGGCGGAATCAACAAGTACCCATCCGCCAGTTTCCCTTCGGGCGAGATCTGCACATGCACATGATGCTGAACGAAGCCGTCTTTCTCGACGGTCTCCAATCGCTTCACCATCGGCCGCTCAACCAGCGGCGGCCACGAACCGAGTCGCTTGTGCCACGTCGCCAAAATCTCCTTCCGCCGACGCTGCCAATCTTCCGGCGAATTTGCCAGCGAACCGTCCGCAAACTTCAGCGGTGAGCGATAGGAGCCAAGCTGCCCAGCGAACTCCGCTGGCGTCTGCGTATATTTCTCCAACCGTTGCCAAAGATGTGCGCGAGACGTCGGCTCATCGGAAATGGCTGACGCCGGCAAGGCGAGTCCGCAAACCAGCAGAATCCAAAGCCACTGCCAACCATGACACAACTCGAATGGCCGCTTCATCGACATGGTGTTGAGTCCTTTCAAACGGTGCTAAGAAAAATGGACGTCGTACTCTTGTCCTCAACACCACGTTGCACAATCGAACGATGGTCAATCTCCATGTTGGTGCGAGCAAAGAACCTCATTGTCGTTGCGAGTGTCATTGGCGATCTATAACCCGTCTCTCTCGGCTCCACAAAAGCAACTTGATACCGAGGCAAAACTGTGAGAAACCAGCGACTGCTCCCAACGCGCAAATCCCCCAGAATGGCGTTATTGCACCAATGAAAAGTGAGATCACCATCAAACCAAAACCGACCAAAATGCTGGTAATGCCCGATCGATTTGCGTCGGTCGATACCGTGCGCTGACATTGCCCAGCGAGTTCGTTCGCAGCGGATGACTCCATTCCCTCCTCAACCAAAAAGTTGGCAACATCTGCGTAAGACACACCGGCTTCTAGCAGTTCTTCCGCCTTGGTCTGCAGGTACTTGATGCGGTGCTCCAATTTCGCTTCATGCTCACCGCATTGCGGACAAAAACGGAGGCTTGGGCCAAACTGAATTCGGCACTCAGGACACTCTGTCAACATATTCGATCCGTCTTTGATTCCATCAGCATCTACTACCCGATCAATTCGCGGATCGGCGCGCAGTCATCGAGCAGATACTGCGGGCGGCCGTTGAAGTCTGGCAGCTTCACGTCGAGGTCGATGCCGAGTGTGTGGTAGATCGTGGCCATGATGTTTTGAAAACTGATCGTGCCGTTGATCGAGCGTTCGGCGCGGGAGTCGGTTTCGCCGATGACTTGGCCCATCGTCAGGCCGCCGCCGAAGAACAACGCGCAACCGGCGTCGGCCCAGTGCTCGCGGCCGGGACCGACCGGAGAAATCTTCGGCGTGCGGCCGAACTCGCCGAGCACTACGACCAGCACGTCGTCGGAGAGGCCGCGCTCATGCAGGTCATTGACCAGTGCGGTGATGCTCATGTCCAGCACCGGCATCAGGCATTTCAGCGCAAAGAAAATGTCGGCTTCCAGGCCGCTGTGATGATCCCACGCGGCCGCGTGCAGCGTGACGACGCGCACGCCCGCTTCGATCAACCGTCGAGCCATCAGGAACGGCCGAGCGTCCCAGTCGTACAGAATCGACTTCACGGTTTGATGCGGATACTTCCCAGCCTTGTGACCGTACCGAGCGAGCGTCTCCGGCTTCTCGGCATTCAGATCGAACGCCTCACGGACTTTCGGCGACGCGATCATCTCCAATGCCTGGGCCTGAAAGCGGTCCAGCCCGCCAAACGCCTGTCGCTGCTCGATCTGTCGATGCAAATTGTCGAACGCCGAGAGCAACGCCTTCCGGTTTTTCAGCAGGTCAAGGTTCTTGACCGGCGTGAGATCGTTGAGCGATTCCTCAAACGGTCGAAACGGAGCATGTGCGGCTCCGGCGTAGTGCGGCTTCTCGTAATCGAACAGGTCGCCGGAGGACTGCTTGAGACTGACGTAGCTCGGCAGCGACTGTTTCGTCGGAGCGAGTTTGCTGACGACCGACCCAAACGCCGGCCGCTTCCCCGCCGAACGCGGCAGGCCGGTGTAGACCTCGCTGAGATAGTGATCGTTCTCGACCGAACGAATGCCGCGCACGAGCGCCGCCCGATCCATGATCGCCGCCTGCAGCGGCATGTGCTCGCAGATTCGCACACCGGGCAGCTTGGTCGCGATGGGCGAGAACGGCCCGCGATATTCCTTCGGAGCCTGTGGCTTCAAATCCCACATGTCGATGTGCGACGGCCCGCCATCCAGCACGACGTAGATGACCGACTTCGGCCGCCGCGTTTCCGTGTTCGCAGTCGCTTCCTGTCGCAACAAGTCTGCCAGCGTCACACCACACACGCCGAGCGTTCCGACACGCAGAACCTCTCGTCGGCTCAAGCGGCGGTGCGACGCCAGTTGTTGGTTGGAAATCGTGAGCACGAATCGTCTCCGCAGTCGGTAAGCCCTCTGGAAAGGGAATCCTCCGGCCGCGACTTATTTCTTGACGACCTTGAAGCCTTTCAGACTTTCGTTGCCGGCGGCAAGCTCATCGAGCTTGGTTTGCAGGTCAAGCTCTTTGTCGGCGAGTTTGAATTTGCAGGTGTTGGCTTTCACGTCGGTCTCGACGTCCGACACCCCCTCGATCTGGGCAAGTTCCGTTCGCACCTCCTTGGCGCAGATCGGGCAAGTCATGTTTGGCAGGCTCAGTGTGACCAAATGCACGTCGCCCGATTGCGGATCGCCGGGCGTGACGGCCTCGACGGAATCCTTCTCGACAGTCACGGGGGTTGACGGAGGAGTACTCTGGCCACATCCAACCGCGACGGCCAACAACACGGAATGCCACCAGAACTTTGTCATGAACCAAGTCTCCTCAAAGGACGAATCACAGCAAATCATCACGAGCCAACCGATCTCGCGAGCGGCGGAATTCTAAAGTCGGCCGTTAAGCCGGTCACGCTTCATTCTTCTGGATCGTGAGCGTTTTGTTGTGTCGTAGGGCGTGGTCGAGGCAACGCGACCCCCCCCCCACCCCCCACAAAATGGTGGGTGTACATGTCGCGCCCCCCC
>CAZILR010000719.1:0-3418 GCA_964539995.1 uncultured Planctomyces sp. | reverse complement strand
GAGGTCCGAAATGTAGCAGACTCGACCGTGAGAACTCACGCTGACCGCTTCTCATCACGACCATGTTGGTGAAGTTTCGAGAGCGAACTCCCGCAACCAATGGAGGGCGGTGTCGAGCCACCGCACTCCAAGGCTACTTGCAGTTTTTCAGGAACGCGATCAGGTCGGCGAGTTGTTCTTTCGTGAGTTGCTTTTCCAGGCCGGCGGGCATGATGCTGACGCTGCTGGGCTTCATCTCTTCGATGTCGGCGCGAGCGACGCGGGCTTCTTGGTTCGGGCCGGTGGCGATGACGAGTTCGTCGGGAGTCTCGCTGCGGATGAGGCCGTTCACGGTCTTGCCATTGGTCGTGACGATCAGGACTGGCTCGAAGCTGCGGACGAAGCTGGCGGACGGGAACAGGATCGATTCGAGCAAGTCGCGTTCGTTGCGGATGCCGCCGATGCGAGTCAGGTCGGGGCCGGTTTTGCCTCCGAGATAGCCGAGCGCGTGGCACGCTTTGCAGGCGGCCTTCTCGTTGTGGAAGACTTGCTGGCCGCGCACGATGTCTCCCGGCGGAAGCGACGCCAGCGTTTCTTCTAGCCGCTGCTTTTGAGCGGCCAGGTCCACATTGAGCGCGGCGTACAACGGCTGCGCGGCCTCTTGGACGGACGGACTGTATTTCGCCAATCGAGTCTTGATCGCGTCGGCTCGCAGAGCCGTCAGCGCGGGAGCGGTTTTGAGCTGGGCGATGAGTTTCTGGCCGACTTGTTCATCGGTCGTTTGCTCAAACGCGCCGAGCAGTCGATCGACTTCGAGCGGACCGGCAGTTGCGAATTGCTCGGTCAGACGCGTGAGTTGTGCCGGCGTCAGTTTGGCTTTGGAAATCACTTCGGCCGCGATGCCGCGCTGAGCGACGGAGAGGTCCGGTACGAGTTGGCTCAGCAACAAATCGAACAGTTCGTTTTCGGTTTCGTTCGCCGCCAGGCCGCCGGGAAGTGCGGCGAGAGCGTCGACGGGCAGCGTTCGCTGACCGGTCTCGCCCGGATTGGCCGCGAGGTCTCGGCGCGTCTTCGCCACGAGCAGCAGCGGCTTTCGCCACGCGGCGGCATCCTCTTTCGTGGGGGCGATCGTGCGAGCCGTGTTCACCGCGAGCGAGATCAACGTCAAATCGTCCTCGCCGAGCACATTCAACAGCACGGCCGACCAGCTTCGCGGCAGTTCCTTGAGCTTCGAGTCCCGCATCGCGCCGAGCGCGGTGAGGCGCACGGAGGTGGGCAGCTTCGTGTCGCGAACTGTCGCCGCCATCAACTCTTGGACCGAGGCGGCTTTCGCGAACTGAGCCAGTTGTTGGCCGAGCGTTTTTTGCTCGGCGTCGGTCAGTTCGCCGGAGGCCAATCGCTCGCGGAGGTATCCGGCCAGCGCTTCGCCCCAATCGACGTGCCGGCTGATGATCCACGCCGCCGTCTCCCGCAATAACGGCTCCGGCGAGGTCAAATGCTTCGCCACCTCCTCCGGCTTCAACCCGCCGTTCGGCATCTGGTCGAGAGCGATCAAGGCGATTCGCAGGCAGCCGGGACGCAGTCGAAGCCGACTACCGGCTCCCGGAATCTTGATTTGTTCGCCGTCCACAGTTCGCGTCACACTACCAAGCGGCGTATGGCCGGTCGAAATCGCCTCGCGAAGCAAGTCCGCATCACCAAGTTCGATCAGTGCGTAAATGATCGAATGCTCCAGAAAGCGGTCGCCAGAGAAGTCGTGCGAATTCCAGAGCAACGTCTGTGTCGCTCGTTTGTCGCCGATGCGGCCAAGGGCTTCAGCAGCGAGTCGATTCAAAGTAGCCGTCACGTTCCGCGTGACGAGCCTTTCGGAACTCGTCGTCGAATTTGCAGGCGTCTTTCGTTCGTTGGGCGTCGATGGCGCAGGCTCCTCTCGCGGAACGAGAGGGCTACTTTGACGGCGGCCTTCGGCCGCAGAAGTCTCGGTCAACTGCGAAATCAATGCGTCAACCGCTTCAGCGTCTCGCCAGAGAGAGACGTGATAGATCGCCGCAGATCGAATCTCCGGCAAGTCGTGACGGAGAAGTTCTCTCATCGCCACACGGGCACTCGGCTTGTCGATACGGCCGAGCGTCCAGACGAGGGGAAGAAGTTTTTGGAGCTCAGTCGCGGGCTGTCGGAACCGCGACAGAATGAATGCCACTCCGATATCGCCGTAATTCGACAGCGCTCGTATTGCTCTGTCGCGCTGACGTGGGTCGAAATCTTGCTGAATTTCTCGCAGCAACGTGACGAATTGAAAAAACGCGTCCCCATTGTCATCGGGGCGTTTCGACAGCTTCACCCAATCCTGTTTGTGGCTGAATTTCCAGTATTGAGAAGTCGTCGGCTTCCGCACCCGATAGATCGCCCCCAGCACGTCGGGCTTCGCCAACTGCGAGGTCGGGCAGCAGAGCTTGTACCAGCCGCCGGTGTCCACGATCAGCAGGCTGCCGTCGGCGTCTTCCAGCACGTCGGTCGGGTGGAAGTCGAGGTTGTTCGAGACCACGAAATCTTCCGCCTCGGTTTTGAACGTCGCTCCGTGAGGTTGCAGGACGTGGCGAGTCACCTTGCGCATGTTGAAGCAGCAGGCGAAGAGATTGTCTTGGTACTCGCGGCCCCAGGCGGAGGACTGCAAGCGTTCCAGGCCGCAGGGGGCGGCGGCTCCGAGGTGGCACAGCACCGGCATCACGTCGCCCGTCCGCGGGTGGCTGGGGGAATCAATCACGTTCCAGTCCTTGCCATAGACTCCGCCGTACACGGCGTGCAGCAGGCCGTCGCGGTTGCCTCCGCCCGGATGCACCAGGAACGTCGTCGTGAAGATTCGCTCGCCGGTCGGCGTGAAGACGACATCCACCGGGTTGTCCATGCCGCCCGTCATCACGCACTCGATCGCCGACGTCTGGATGCTGCCGGTGGCGGGGTCTCGCGGAGCATCCGGTCTCGCGCGGAAAATGTGCGAGGCTTTCGTGGTCCACGGTTTCGTTTCCGTAGGATGGCCGCCCTCGGCCGTCTTGTTTTCATTGGCATTGGAGGGCGTTTTGGAGCGCTCGCCCTCGCTGACGCTTCGGGTTACGACGTTGCGAACCGGCCGCTCGTACGTCTGTTCCGCAAACGCTCCCTTGCACCAGTAGAGATAGCCGTCGGGTCCGAGATACGGGCCATGCAAATCGTTCGCGCAGCCGGTGAGCGTGTTCCCTTTGAACCACTCCTCGCGTTGCTCGGCCACGCCGTCGCCGTCCGTGTCGGTCAGCTTCCAGATGCTCGGCGGAGCGGCCACATACAGCGAGCCGTCGTGCCACAGCGTCCCTTCCGGAAACATCAGCTTGTCGGCGAAGACGCCACTCTTGTCGAACTTGCCATCGCCGTCGGTGTCCTCCAGGCGGACGACTCGATGCGGCTT
>CAZILR010000718.1:0-3421 GCA_964539995.1 uncultured Planctomyces sp. | reverse complement strand
TCCCAAACGCCACGCAACCAACAACGAAAACAACTGACACAAACGAGGCGACCTCCGGTCCAGACCAGCGGCGGAGTCAGGAGACCCTCGCCGAGCGAGTCGTCGCGACGGTCAATGGCCAAGCGATTCACGAGAGCGATGTGCTCTCGCGGTATCACGATGGATTGGAAAAATCGAAGCTGACCGCATCGCCGGAACAGATTCGACAGCAGATTGACACACTCATCCGACGCGATTTGGTGAATCGTATCCAAGGCAAATTGCTGTTCCTGGAAGCTCAGAAATTCTTCGAGCCGCAGCGGCAAGAATTCGAGGCGAAACTGAAGCAGCAATTTGCTGACGATCAAATCCCGAAATTGATGGTCGATTCAAAGCCAGCCAACCGAACCGAACTCGAAGACTTGCTCAAGCAACACGGGACTTCGCTCAAACGTCTGGAGTCAGAATTCATCGAGCGAACATTCGCCCAATCGTTTCTCGCGAACAAAACCGACGCGACAAGATCTGAAGCCGAACAAGTCAAACAGAGAACAATCCTTATTCGCCAGCTCTGGCTCGGCGCGAACATTCAAAGCGACTATCTGCCGCCGAACACCGAAGTGCGCTGGGTGAACATCGCGCAGACCGAAATCGTCTGGATCGGTCTCGGCCAATCGTGCGGGATTCGGCCCAAGATGCAATTCGCCGTGCGCTCCAAAGTCGACTCCAAACAACCGAATCAGCCTCGCATCAATAAAGCTGTCATTGAGGTCACGCGTGTCATCGACGGCAGCACATCAGAAGCGAAGATTCTGGAAACTGAAAACGGCGGCATCACAAAAGGGGACGAGGCAATCTTCGTCGATCAACTTGCGACTCCGATCACCAGCGGTGTGGACACATCCGTGTTGGTCCCATTCCGTAAGCCTTTCGAATCCTCAGAATCGACCGCCGAATCCGCTCAGCAGACAGCTCGCTTCGTCGGGCGAGTGCGGTTGAAGATCGGCGGCGAAAAGCCGTTGCCGGATTTGGAGAAGGTGGAGGTTCCGGCGGGGAAGGTGCTCGATGAGTCGTTGGTGTTCTCGAAGGAGGGGGGCTTGGCGAATGTGTTCGTGTATTTGTGGAAGCCGAAGTTTCCAATTGACCCAGTTGTCGAAGCGGCACTCGCGAAGCCGTTTGTGTTGATCGCCGAGTCCGGGAAGTTTTGGCCTCACGCCGCACTCGTTCGAGTCGGTCGTCCGGTCGTGTTTGAGAACGGCGCGGCGGAAAACATGAACTTTCACACGCACCCGATCCGCAACAATCCATTCAACGTCCTGGTGAAATCTCAAGACCGCTTCAAGGCTCCGGCGTTCGATCGTTCGGAGAACATTCCGCTCCAAGTGATGAACGACATTAAGCCGTGGATGCTGGCTTATCTGCTGCCGCTCGATCATCCGTTCGCAGCGGTGACAGACGAAGGCGGTCGCTTCACGATCAACGGCCTGCCGCCCGGCGAGCACGAGTTCCGTGTGTGGCACGAGCGGGTCGGCTATCTGGAAAAGTCGCTCGTCATCGCGATCAAGCCCGGCGAAGAATCGAAAGAGGAATTGGAATACTCGCTGGATCGTCTCAAGCTCACCGAGGCCGAAGTGCTGGCGTGGGGCAATCGGCAGTTCGACGCCAAATGGGTTCCGCGAGCGATGGTGCCTCGGCCAGCGGGGCAACAGCCAAAGAAAGACAAACAAGACAACAGCAATTCCGACGCATCCTCGACGAAGGAGGATCGTTCCCTCAAGGAGTTGCAACGTCAATTGCGAGTCGCGACTGAGGGCGCGGAAGTCGCTCGGCAGGAATATGTGAAGGTCTTGGAAGCCAATCGAAAAGTTCCGGGAACATTTCGCGAGACGGAAGTCGATCTGTCTCGCGCGAAATGGGAAGTCCAAGCGGAGAAAGTCGAGGGCGCGCGGCTGCGACTTCAAATGGCAATGGTTTCCGAGCAACTCGTGGAGTCACAAAAGACGAACGCCGCCGCGCCACGCTCGGAAGCTGAATCCGCCGCGATCAATCGTGCCGTTGCGTTCTTGAAGTCTCAGCAGCAAGAGAACGGAACGTGGCAAGGAACTCCGCTCGATGGCGTGACCGCGTTGTGTGCCGCCGCGTTGTTGCAGGCGGGAGTGAAGGCGGACGATCCGGTCATGCAGAAAGCGTTGGCTCATTTGCGGACGATCAAACCGACGCTGAGCTACACGGTCGCGTTGCAGACGATCGTGTTCTGCTCGGCGTCGCCGAAGGAAGATGCCGAGTTGATTCGGCGGAACGTCGCTTGGCTGGAGAAGGCTCAGGCGACCGAAGGACCGAATCGGGGCGGTTGGAGCTACATGGAGAACAACACCAAAATCGCGGATGGCTCGTGCTCGCGGTTCGTAATGCTGGGCTTGCACGCGGCGAAGAAGGCGGGCTTTGAAGTCAAAGCCGAAACCTGGCGCAACGCCAGCGACTATTGGATGAGCAGCCAAAAGAAAGAGAATCACGCTTGGGGCTACCAGCCGGGTTCTGGAGTAACGCCGTCGATGACGCTCTCCGGCATGGCCTGTCTGGCGATCGTCAATCAGCACTTGCCGCAGGATGAACAGACCAAACTGCGAGCCGAGGCGATCGAACGCGCGGTTCCCTTTGTCGAACCGAACGCGCACCTCCTCTGGCAAAGCGGACATGGAGGTTATGCCCTGCAATGTTTGGAGCGTGCGGCTCATCTGAATCGTTGGCAGAAGTTCGGCAAGCACGAACTCCGCAAACTGCTCGACGAAAAGCTGCTTGGTTTGCAAAGGCCAGAAGGTCATTGGACCGGTGTCGGCGGCAGCGGTGGTGGATTCTTCGCAGCACCTGCCGAGCAAACTCTCGAACAGAAAGCTGCCGCAGAAGCCGCGAGACGCCGGCAAGTTCAATCAGACGACCTCATCGCGACCAGCTTCGCTTTGATGTGCCTCACCGGCCAGCCGGAACCGCCACGCGAACGCCAGTTGCGATTTGAGCCGCGTGAGATGGGGAAGAAGTTCCAGATGCGCAGCAACCTAGTCGAGAACTCATCGCCGCCCATGCAGCGCACCGAAATCAGCGGCGGCGTCCGAATCGAGGCCGTCGAACCGGACGGCTCGATGTGGCGGATCGAAGCCGATCGTGCGGTCATCGAATCGCGCGCGAGAGTCAATGAAGAAATTGAGTTCGCTTCGAGCAGCGACGTGACACACATCGTATGCATCGGTTCGGTGAAGATTGAGGCGGGACGAGGCGACCAATTGACGCAAGCGACGGGCGAGAAGCTCGAACTTGATCTGCGTCGAAACGGCGGTGTGCTCTCTCCGCCCCGCATCCTTCCGTGAAGGCACGTCTGGCGAATTCTTCGCGTTGCGGAAAATGTAGGGTGGGACCAGCGCAGCGCCGGCCCACCATATCGATCGAG
>CAZILR010000717.1:0-3421 GCA_964539995.1 uncultured Planctomyces sp. | reverse complement strand
CAACGCCTCGGCGAGCGCGGCGTTCTCGGTCGTTTGACGCTCGGCACTGCGAAACATGCTGGACGCGGCGCGGTCGGAACCGGCCGGCTCGCGCGCGCCGCCGTCCGAGTCTTCCAACAGCAACGCCAACTCCGGTCGCCGGCCGTTGCGGCGCAGCACGTCGGTCAGTTTGTGAGCCGCGATCGAAAACAAAAAACTTTCGAGCGGCGTCGTGTCGTCGTAGTTCGGCAAGCTGATGAGGAATCCCAGGAACGTCTCCTGGACAACGTCCTCGCTGGTCGCCCGATTGCCGAGCCGGCTCTCAACGAACGCTTGCAGTCGCCCCTCAAACCGCGCAATGCACTCCTCCCACGCTCCCGGTTCGCCACGGCGAATCTGAGCCACCAGCAATCGGTCGAGTTCATCCGCGGGCATGGGTGAAATTTTTCGATGGATGTTTTTTGATTTTCGATCGACCTGCGACGGCACTGGCCTGACTTTCGATCGAAAACCAAAAATCAAAATCGAAAATCAATTCGCTTCCAGGCGAGCCAGAATATCAGACGAAAGCACGAACGCCTCGTCAATCTCCGACGGGGTATCGGCGACCACTTGGTCTCCGGAGTCCCCGCCCCCCTGCAAGGTATCGACGTTCCCTTGGCCGACGACAATGTCGTCTCCTTCGCCACCCAACAGCGTGTCGTTGCCCGCTCCGCCGTACAGCGTGTCATTGCCATCTTCGCCGATGATCGTGTCATTGCCGGCCGTGCCGTTGAGCGAATCGTCGCCGTCGCCGCCGTTGATGCCGTCGTCGCCGTCGCCGCCGTTCACGCTGTCGTCACCGTCGCCGGCGACCAGAGTATCGTTGCCGGCTCCTCCTTCGAGGCTGTCGTTTCCGTCGCCGCCACGAATGAGATCGTTACCGACGTCACCTTTGAGCGTGTCGTCGCCGTCACCTCCCTCGACGAGATCGTTGCCGTTGCCGGCCGTGATCGAATCGTTGCCGAACTCGCCGCGAATCACATCGACGCCGACGCCGCCAGCCAACGTGTCGTCGCCATCGCCGCCGAGAACCGTATCGTTCCCGTCACCGGCGTCGATCGAGTCTGCTCCGGAGTTGCCGTTGATCGTGTCGTTCCCCGCATCGCCGGTGATCGTGTCGTCGCTGTCGCCGCCATCGACGAAGTCGTTGCCCACGCCGGACGTAATTCGGTCCTCGTCCCCACCACCGATCAGCGTGTCGTTGCCGGTGTTGCCGATGAGCTGATCTTGTCCATCGCCCCCTTCCAGGAAATCGTTGTTGGCTGATCCGGTGAGCGTGTCGTCACCGATTCCACCGGAGGCTCGCAACAGGACGCTGCCGAGTGAAACATTGCCGGCGTTGATTCTGTCGTTGCCGTCTCCGCCATTAACCAACAACAGCATCGGCGAGATGCCGGACAACGTGCTGATCGTGATCGTGTCGTTGCCGTCCCCGCCGTCGATGGTCACTCCGGTGATCGTGCGATCGAGCGTCAGGCTCTGACCGCCGTTCGTGATTCTCATCAGCGAACTGGCCTTCGCCACGGTGTAGCTGTCGGCACCCGCTGAGCCGACAACATTCACGGCATCGAAGCCGCCACCATTTTGGAACGTGTCGCTGCCGTTGGCCGCAACCCAAGTCAGCACGTCGTCTCCCGCACCGCTGTTGAGGGTGTCGTTGCCCGCGCCGCCGTCCAACGAATCCACACCGGCTCCGCCGTTGAGCGAATCGTTGCCGCCATCGCCGAGCACTGTGTCATTGCTATCCCCGCCGCTCACGACGTCATTGCCGAAGCCGCCGTCCAGCGAGTCGTTGCCCCCTCCACCCGTCATCGTATCGTTGCCGGCACCACCCAACAGAATGTCGTCTTCGTCCGTCCCACCGACGGTTGGCGATCCGGCCGTCGTGAGGATGTCGTTATCGGATCCCCCGTTGAGCGTGTCGTTGCCCGACGAATCCGTCAGCGAATCGGCCCCCGCGTCCCCGCTGAGACTGTCGTCGCCAATTCCGCCATCAAGCGTGTCTCTGTCATTGCCACCCTGAAGCAAATCGTCGCCGTCGATACCCAGGATCGAGTCATTACCAAGCCCGCCACTGAGCGTGTCGTCACCAGAATCACCGGTGAGCGTGTCGTTGCCGGCGTCGCCGTTCATGCTGTCGTCATCATTTCCGCCGACCAGCGAGTCCTCGTTATCACCGCCGCTCACGGTATCGAAACCGTCTTCACCGTTGAGCGTATCGTTGCCAGCGCCCCCCAGCAGCGAGTCGTCGCCGGTCGAGCCGAGAATCGAATCGTTGCCGGACTCGCCGTTGACCGTGTCGTTGCCGTCATTACCGAAGAGGCGGTCGTTTCCTGAGCCGCCGAACAAACTGTCTTCGCCCCCTCCTCCAATGACGCTATCGGTGCCGCTACCCGCTCCGATGGTGTCGTTGCCGTTTCCGCCATCGAGCGTGTCGTTGCCGTCCTCGCGCGTCGAGGCGCTGGTCGAGCCGAGCGAGTCGTCCCCTTCTCCGCCGTTGACCAAATCGTTTCCGTCGTTTCCTTGCAGCGTGTCAGAACCGGTGCCGCCGTTGATCGTGTCGTTGCCGTTGCCTCCGAAGATGAGGTCGTCGAAGTCATCGCTTCCAGTGATCGAGTCCGCTCCATCGCCGCCATTGACGGTGATGCTCATCAGGTTCGTGTACGAGCCGGAAGACACATTCGTCAGATCAATGACGTTGTTGCCGTCACCACCCTGAACGTCCAACTGCTCAACGTCGGACGCCAACAAGCTGGAGACCGAAGTCACGGGGACGCCGTTCCCCAGCACTTGGACCAGGTTGGAATCCGTCGGGTTGACGCCGACGGAAATGACATCGCCGCTGTTGGACGAAACGAGCAACGTCGTGCCCACGAAGAACGCCGAAACCGTCGGCAGCGATCGGTCTTCCAGACGCTCAACGGATCGCACTTCCGCGACGCGGCCCAACCGCGACACGCGTGCTCGCACCGAACGACGATTTTTCATCCCTGACCGAACTGCTTCCAACCAACTTGAAAATCGCATTTTGCGGAGCCTTGCTTGTAAGGGGAACGATCTGTGTCGCGCGACAAACCGAGCCACGCCCCGCCCGCGCAGAGAATGACCCGCTAGACCATTCCACCAAATTACGGGCGCGTCCAACCCTGAGCCACAAAATTTTGGCGGCTTCTGACCCCGTCGAATTTACGACCGCTGCAATGGCTAATCGCCCTGTTTCGAGCAGATTGAGCGGCGTTTCCGCGAAGAGCCCGCGAGGCGACGAGTTCGACTCAAGTTGGCGAAAACTCCGATCGAGAACGACGTTCCAACGCAGTCCTTCTCCCCTTGGGAGAAGGTGGCGGACGGCCGGATGAGGGATTCACCGGCGATCGACTCTCCTATCTTAACCCTCTCCAAA
>CAZILR010000716.1:2312-3431 GCA_964539995.1 uncultured Planctomyces sp. | reverse complement strand
ACATCAGCCAAACACGGAGGTAGAAGCGCATGAGCGATCGATTACTGTTAGACAGATTAACCCGAAGCGCCAGCGAGGGCGGGCGCTTCAATCGATTCTGACTGGGGAGCGTCTCGAAGCGTTCGCCCTCGCTGTCGCTTCGGGTTAGTGTGAAGACAGCTCGACACCGCGTGAGCCGGCGACGACTTCGCCGATGATCCACGAAGCGAACGGGAACGTGGCCAGCCGTTCGCGTACGGCGGCGACCGCTTCCGGCGCGACGATCAGCGTGAAGCCGATGCCCATGTTGAAGACGTGGAACATCTCGGATCGCTCGACGTTGCCGAGCCTTTGCAGCCAATCGAACAGCGGCAGTCGTTGCCACGCCGACGTGTCGATTCGCACGCGGACGTTGTCGGGCAGAATGCGTTCGATGTTGTCTTGTAAACCGCCACCGGTGATGTGACACAGCCCGTGGATCGAACCGGCCGGCGCGGACCTCAGCACGTCGTGAACCGGCTTGACGTAAATGCGTGTCGGCGCGAGCAGCGCGTCGCCGACGGTTTGACCCAGTTCGGCGACGTGCGAATCGACGGTCAGCTTCGCGTGGTCAAAGACCACTTTGCGGACGAGGCTGTAGCCGTTCGAGTGAAACCCAGTGGAAGCCAGGCCGATCACGACGTCACCGGGGCGCACCGCTTTGCCGTCGATGAGCTTCGGCCGATCGACGACGCCGACACTAAAGCCGGCCATGTCGAAATCACCGGCGGCGTACATGTCCGGCATGATCGCCGTCTCGCCACCCAGCAGCGCCGATTGACCTTCGACGCAGCCGGCCGAGACACCGGCCACCAGTGTCGCGATCAGATCGGGGTCGTCCTTGCCCAGCGCGAGGTAATCGAGAAAGAACAGCGGCTCGGCCCCGACGCAGAGCACGTCGTTGACGCACATCGCGACGAGGTCGATGCCGACGGTGTCGAATTTTTTGGCGTGAATCGCGACCTTCAGCTTCGTGCCGACGCCGTCCGTCCCGGATGCAAGCACCGGGTCGGTGTAGCGTCCCGCGTCGAGCCTCAGCAGGCCGGCGAATCCGTCGGCCAATTCGATGACGCGCGGCGTGTGTGTCCGCTGCATCAAAGC